>NZ_BEWW01000290.1 GCF_002933955.1 Prevotella sp. MGM2 | reverse complement strand
GTTAAGGAAGGTTAAATATGTTAAAGTCGAAAAGCCTTCAAACGATCATCTACAGCAAGCTCCAGGCAACCGTCAGTCCGGCCATAACGATAGAAACCATGCTCATAAGCTTGATGAGGATGTTGAGGCTCGGCCCGGCAGTATCTTTGAAAGGATCACCCACAGTATCGCCCACAACAGTGGCTTTGTGCACCTGGCCGCCTTTTCCGCCAAAATTACCTTCTTCCACATGCTTTTTGGCATTATCCCATGCGCCGCCGGCGTTAGCCATGAACACAGCCAAAGCAAAGCCTGCCGAAAGACCGCCTATAAGCAATCCCAGCACACCGCTCACGCCAAAAACCAATCCGGCCAATATGGGAACAACAATGGCCAGAAGCGACGGCAAAACCATCTCGCGCTGTGCCGCACGTGTGGAAATCATCACACAGCGGCCATAGTCCGGTTCGGCCTCGCCAGTGAGAATGCCTTTAATATCACGGAACTGGCGACGCACTTCGTCCACCATCTTCGAGGCTGCACGGCCAACGGCATTCATCGTCAGGCCGCAGAAGAGGAAAGCCATCATGGCGCCGATAAACATGCCTGAGAGCACCTTGGGATTCATGAGCGTCACATCGTAGTAGGTCATGAAATCGCGGAACGATGCCACTGACACATCGACTGCCTGTCCGGCCACATCGATTGTTTCCGTTCCCATACGCGTCAGGCCGATGCGCACTTCCTCCACATAGCTTGCCAGCAGCGCCAGGCCGGTGAGCGCCGCCGAACCGATGGCAAATCCCTTGCCGGTGGCGGCAGTAGTGTTGCCCAAGGAGTCGAGCGCGTCGGTACGCCGACGCACCTCCTCGCCCAGTCCGCTCATCTCGGCATTGCCGCCGGCGTTGTCGGCAATAGGGCCGTAAGCGTCGGTGGCCAGGGTGATGCCCAGTGTCGACAGCATGCCGACAGCTGCGGTGCCTATACCGTAAAGCCCCATTGAGACATTGGAAAAATCACCGCCTGAAGCCAGCAGATAAGAAGCAATAATGCCGGTAACCACGGCTATTACGGGAATGGCCGTGGAGAGCATGCCCAGCCCCAGCCCCGATATGATAACGGTAGCAGCGCCGGTGGTACCGCTTTCCGATATGCGGCGTGTGGGGCGGTAGGACTGCGAGGTATAATACTCCGTGGCTTGTCCTATCACCACGCCCACGGCCAGGCCTACGGCTACGGTGCATCCCATCTGCCACCAGCGGTCCAGCCCCAAGAGCCAAAGAATGAGAAACGCCGCGCCTACGATGAGCACCGAACTGAGGTTGGTACCCAGCGAGAGGGCACGCAACAGATCTTTCATCTTCGCGTCTTCACGGGTGCGTACCGCAAATATGCCAGCAAGCGACAGAACGATGCCCACCGCAGCAATAAGCATGGGCGCAATGACGGCACGCATCTGCATGTCGGCATCACCCTGCACCATATAAGCAGCGGCGCCAAGCGAGGCCGTTGCCAGAATGGAGCCGCAATACGACTCATACAGGTCGGCTCCCATGCCGGCGACATCGCCCACATTATCACCCACATTGTCGGCAATGGTGGCAGGATTGCGCGGGTCGTCTTCGGGAATGCCGGCCTCAACCTTTCCCACAAGGTCGGCTCCCACGTCAGCGGCTTTGGTGTAAATACCGCCGCCAACACGGGCAAAAAGCGCCTGAGTAGACGCTCCCATGCCGAAAGTAAGCATCGTTGTAGTGATAAGGCAGAGTTTGGCCGTTGCCGCCTCCGGAGTTTCGGGAGTAACAGCATCGAGCAGCAGATACCAGAATGAAATGTCAAACAGGCCCAAGCCTACAACGACCAGTCCCATTACGGCGCCGCTTCGAAAGGCCACACGCAAACCGCCGTTGAGCGACGTGCGGGCGGCGTTGGCAGCGCGTGCCGAAGCCGCCGTGGCTGTTTTCATGCCCAAGTAGCCGGCCAGCCCTGAAAAGAAGCCGCCGGTGAGAAAGGCTACGGGCACCCACTCGTTCTGCACGCCGAAACCGTAGGCCATTACGCTGAAGAGCAAGGCCAGAACGAGGAATACCACAGCCACCACTTTATATTGTTGGCGGAGGTAAGACATGGCACCGCTGCGCACGGCCGCAGCGATATAGGCCATGCGCGGTGTGCCTTCGGAGGTTGCGTGCATTTGCCTGTAAAAGATCCAGGCGAAAACCAAAGCGAGTACCGAAGCGGCCGGTACGAGCCAGAAAAGAGGAGTTTCCATAGTGTTGTTTTTGGGTTAGTTGATTTTTTGGGGTATTACACCGCCGAATTTACAGATTTTGTCCGACATTTGTCTCCCTTTATGATTAAAAAAATCTTGTCGTACGGATAAAAAACAGTGCGGCGGACATTTTCTACTCCAACATACACAGAGGCTGTCTGTCTTTATGGAACGAAAATGTCCGCCGCACCGGCATTTTTCGCCAGGCGGTGTGGACGTCTGACGGTATTATGTTCTTTTGATGGACCTGATTGCTCTTTCTATTTGTTGAGTTTCCAAGTAGCGCCTTCCTTGGTGTCTTTCACTTCAAAGCCCAATGCGGCCAGATCATCGCGTATCTTGTCGCTTGTGGCCCAGTCTTTTTCGGCCTTGGCTTTGGCGCGCAGTTCGAGCAGGAGGTCTATGGCGCCGCCGAAGCTCTTCTCGCGTTCGGCGTTGCCTGTGGCTTCCGCCTTGAGGCCGAGGATGTCGAAAGTGAAGGTGTTCATTACTTGCCGCAGAGCCTCCAGTCCTTCGGGAGTGATGGTCTGCTTCTTGTCGGCCAGTTGGTTGACGGTACGGCAGGCGTCGAAGAGATGACTGATGACAATGGGTGAGTTGAAGTCGTCGTTGAGTGCGTCATAGCATCTGGCGGAGAGTTCTTCGGCCAGAGTTTTGTCCAGCGTGCCGCCGGCCTGTGGTTCTATGCGTTCCAGTGCCGCCACAGCGTCCATGAGACGGTCGAGACCTTTCTTAGAGGCTTGCAGCGCTTCGTTGGAGAAGTCGACCGTTGAGCGGTAGTGTGCCTGCAGGATGAAGAAGCGGATGGTCATGGGCGAATAGGGCTGTTCGAGCAACTCGTGACTGCCGTCGAAGAACTGTGCGAGGGTGATGAAGTTGTTGTAGCTCTTGCCCATTTTCTTGCCGGCAATGGTAATCATGTTGTTATGCATCCAGTATTTCACCATCTGGTCGCCCTGCGAGGCTACGGCCTGTGCTATTTCGCATTCATGATGCGGGAAAACGAGGTCCATGCCGCCGCCGTGAATGTCGAAGTGCGCGCCCAGATATTTGCGCCCCATGGCTGTGCACTCACAGTGCCAGCCCGGAAAGCCTTCGCTCCAGGGCGACGGCCAGCGCATGATGTGTTCGGGCTGGGCTTTTTTCCAGAGGGCAAAGTCCACCTGGTTGCGTTTCTCGCCTACGCCGTCGAGCTCGCGGCTGGCGTCGCGCACATCGTCGAGGTTGCGCCCCGAGAGTATACCGTAACGGTGGTCCTTGTTGTATTTTTCAACGTCGAAGTAAACGGACCCGTTCGATTCGTAGGCGTAACCGTTCTCCATGATTTGGCGCACCAGTTCCTCCTGTTCGATGATGTGTCCTGTGGCCCTAGGCTCGATGCTGGGCGGCAGCACGTTGAGTTCCGCCATGGCGGCATTGAAGCGGTTGGTGTAGAACTGCGCCACTTCCATGGGTTCAAGCTGTTCGAGACGGGCCTTCTTGGCTATCTTGTCCTCGCCCTCATCGGCATCATGCTCCAGATGTCCCACATCGGTAATGTTGCGCACATAGCGTACCTTGTAGCCCAGATGCCTGAGGTAGCGGAACACGAGGTCGAAAGTGATGGCCGGGCGGGCATGTCCCAGATGGGCGTCGCCGTAGACGGTAGGACCGCACACGTACATGCCGACATGCTCCGGATGGATGGGGGTGAACACTTCCTTGCGGCGCGAAAGCGTATTGTAGATTTGCAGTTGCTGTTCCATATATAATAAATGTAGTGTATGTCTTGACTCACATTTCAGGCTGAGGCCAGCCGGACGCAAAGTTAGTTATTTTTTTGCAGAGAGTACTTGCCGCCGGTTATTTTTGCTGGCCGGTTTATCGCCTGAAAGGCCGTTAAAGACGCCCTCATTGCATTTTAACACTATTTGCTTTCGGCCGGAAAATATCGTATCTTTGTAGCAGCGAAGCGGGATTCTCCAGTGAGAAGTCCCGCTTTTTCATTGTTTTTCAGGCATGTATGAAGAGAAAAACGCCGTATTCCGTCCTCAAACTCCAAGTATTACAGTTGAAATTCGAAGTATTCGTGTTAAATTTCGGATAAGGACTTTGTTGATTCGAATAACAGGAATGCTACTTTTATCGCTCAAAAATGTAACAGAACGTTAAATATGTTAATTTCCCCGCTTCGCATGGCCACCGAAAAAGTGAAGTGCCCCTCGCAGCTGTCGTATCTTTGCACCATCAACGTTGAGGCCGATGGAGCGCGGCCGGTGGTCGCTCCCCGAAAACTTTAATTCATCAAACATCCGATTACCATGAAATTTTACGCTAAAAACAATGCAGACAACCAGCCCGTAGCCGTTGACGACAAAAAGAACGTGTGGAACATCATCATACAGGTGCTTGTAGCCGCCATTACAGCTCTGGCTGGGGTCTTTACAGGCAACGCCATGACACTCTGAAAACGGACATTGCTCCCATAACCTCTAAAAGGCGGCAGCTGCTTTGCGCAACTTCCGCCTTTTTATTGCACAAACGTTTGCTTTTTGTGTCATTCTTAATTAACTTTGCAGAGCAAAAATCACAAAAATCCTTATGACACCTATTACCAGTCTGAAACTTCTTTCCGAGCATCTGGCCTCACAGGGCCGGCGATGGCGCATTGCTGTGGTGTGGGGCACCGACCATTCCACCCTCGCAGCCGTGACACGGGCCGTGGAATGCGGCTTTGCCGAAGCCATATTCGTAGGCGCGGCCCTCCCCCCCTCCGACCAATCCCTGCGGTCTGCGCTGAGCGGACATGTGAGCCATGTGACAGCCTCCGACGCCACACAGGCCGCCCGCCTCGCTGTGGAGCTCATACGCGACGGAAAGGCCGACATCCTGATGAAGGGGCTTGTAGGCACCGATGTGCTCCTGCGTGCGGTGCTCGACAAAGAAACCGGCTTGCTGCCGGCCGGCCGCGTGCTCACTCACATGGCCGTGACGGAGTGGCCCGAATACGGCAAACTGCTGTTTTTCACCGATGCCGCCGTCATACCCTATCCCACGCGGAAACAGCGTGAGGCACAGGTGGACTACGCCGCCCGTCTGTGCCGGGCTTTCGGTGTGGCACGGCCGCGGATCGCCCTCATTCACTGTTCGGAAAAAGCCAGTGAGAAATTTCCATACACTCTGGAATACGCCTGCATGGCGGCCGAAGCCCGCGAAGGCCGGTGGGGCGACATTGTGCTTGACGGCCCGCTCGATGTACGCACCTCCTGCGATGCCGTCGCCCTGCACGTGAAAGGCATCGGCTCACCGCTGGAGGGGCGTGCCGACGCACTCGTATTTCCCGACATCGAAGCCGGCAACACGTTCTACAAGTGCATGACGTACTTTGCCCACGCCGCCACCGCCGGCATGCTCTGCGGAACATCCGCCCCGGTAGTGCTGCCCTCGCGGGGCGACTCGGCCGAAACAAAATTCCACAGTCTGGCCATGGCGGCCATCACCGTAGACCACCCGGCAGAAGACGGGCAGGAAACACTCTGACCGCCAAACTTTCACAACAAACATTCCACACATGAAGATACTAGTTATCAACCCAGGCTCCACTTCTACCAAAATAGCCGTCTACGACGACGAACAGCCCATACTCCTGCGCAACATCCGCCATACGGTAGAGGAACTGTCGCAGTTTGAACATATAATGGACCAGCACACTTTCCGGCGCGACATCGTGGTAGACGAACTCGACCGCCTTGGCGTGACCTTCAACTTCGACGCCATCATCGGCCGCGGCGGGCTGGCCAAACCTGTCGGCGGCGGGGTTTACGAGGTCAACGAACAGATGTGCGACGACATGTATCATGCCAAACGCCAGCACGTATGCAACCTGGGGTGCATCATTGCTTACGAGCTGGCACGCAACGTATCCGGTTGCCGCGCTTTCATAGCCGATCCCGCCGTGGTGGACGAAATGGAAGACGTGGCGCGCATCAGCGGATCGCCGCTCATGCCCCGCGTGCCGGTGTGGCATGCCCTGAACCAACGCGCCATAGCCCGCCGCTACGCCCACGAAAACGGCAAGCAGTATGAAGACCTCAACCTCATTATCTGCCACATGGGAGGCGGAATATCCATAGCCGCCCACCGGCACGGACGGGCCATCGACACGAACAACGGCCTCGACGGCGAAGGGCCTTTCTCGCCCGAACGCGCGGGGTCACTGCCGGCGGCCGACCTCATACACCTCTGCTACAGCGGACGCTACACAGAGGCCGAACTCCTGAAACGCATAGCGGGACAGGCCGGACTGATGGCCCACCTCGGCACCACTGACGTGAAGGAAATAATAGGCCGCATTGAAGCCGGCGACAAAAAAGCCCAACTGCTCATCGAGGCGATGATTTATCAGACAGCCAAATGTATAGCCGCCGAGGGAGCCGTGCTCTGCGGCAAGGTGGACGCAGTTCTCATAACCGGCGGTATGGCCCATGCCGACTACATCACCACACGGCTACGGCAACGGGTCAGCTTTCTGGCTCCGGTACACATCTATCCGGGCGAGGACGAAATGCAGGCACTGGCGCTCAACGCACTGGCCGTGCTGCGCGGCCGGCGCGAACTGAAGCGCTACGAATAAAACGGATAAAAACCAGTACAAAAAAAGCGGCATGACAACGATCATAATATCTTTCTCGTTGTCATACCGCTCCTGTTTACGGCAAGCTGGCAAGCGGTTAGCGCGCAGCTTTTATCGCTTCCAGAACTTCCTCGATAGTAAGTTTTTGCTGCTCGCCCGTAATCATATTTTTGAGTGCCACACGGCCTTCGGCCATTTCAGTTTCACCGACCAGAGCCACAAAAGGCACCTGCAGGGCATTGGCATAGGCCATTTGCTTTTTCATTTTCACACTGTCGGGATAAACTTCGGTGGCTATGCCGTTTTGACGCGCCACTGCGGCCAAGCGGAGGCAATGGGCAGCCTCGGCGGCGCCGAAGTTGATAAAGAGCAGCTGCACGCCGCTTTGAGTTTCACGCGGATAAAGATCCAGCTGTCCCAACACATCATAGATACGGTCGGCTCCAAAGGAGATGCCAACTCCGCTCAATCCCGGCAATCCGAAAATACCCGTCAGATTGTCGTAACGGCCGCCGCCGGTAATGGAGCCGATCTGCACGTCGAGCGCCTTTACCTCGAAAATGCAGCCTGTGTAATAATTAAGGCCGCGCGCCAAAGTGAGATCCAATTCGATAGGATTGTTCAATTCGGAAGCCTTGAGCGTTTCAAGTACAAAAGCTGCTTCTTCCACTCCTTTCAGACCGATTTCGGAATCGGCAAGCACCTCGCGCATCGTGGCAAGTTTCTCTTCGTTTGTCCCCGAAAGGGCTATAATGGGCTGCAGTTTGTCTACCGCCGCCTGGTCAAGCCCCACGGCACGCAACTCTTCGTTGACCTTTTCAAGACCAATCTTATCGAGTTTGTCGATGGCCACGGTAATATCGACTATCTTGTCGGCCGCTCCGATTATTTCGGCTATCCCCGTGAGTATTTTACGGTTATTGAGCTTAATGCACACACGGATGCCGAAACGGGTGAACACTTCATCGACAATCTGCATCAGCTCCACCTCGTTGAGCAGCGAATCGCTGCCAACGACATCGGCATCACACTGATAGAACTCGCGATAGCGTCCCTTTTGCGGTCTGTCGGCACGCCACACCGGTTGTATCTGATAACGCTTGAAAGGCATCTGAAGCTCTTCGCGATGCTGCACTACGTAACGGGCAAAGGGCACAGTAAGGTCATAGCGCAACCCCTTTTCGCAGAAACGTGAAGCCAATCTGCCGGCACTTTCCGAGCCATAATCCTCAGGCGTGACAGCGGTACGGAAATCGCCGGAATTAAGAATCTTGAACAGCAACTTGTCACCCTCTTCACCATATTTGCCCATGAGTGTGGAGAGATTCTCCATAGCGGGTGTTTCGATGGGCCTGAAACCATAGAGGGCATACACCTCACGGATGGTATTGAAGATATAATTGCGTTTGGCCATTTCCACGGGACCGAAGTCGCGGGTGCCTTTGGGAATTCCTGGTTTTTGAGACATAATATAATAAAGGTGTTTGTTTCTTCAGTGGGCAAAGTTACTCTGTTTTTACCACATAAACATCATCCTGACAAGTCATTTTAATTTATAGGCAAAGAATAACCTGACCACACTCATTGCATTATTCAGAATCCTGAATGCTCCTTCTCGCTGGCAGCATCGGCTTTGGTACGCCGCTTCTCTCCCGAATAATGCCACGTCATTTCGTCCGACAACTCGTTGCCTTGCTTGTCCGCAGCCACAGCGCGCAACACGTTCTCACCGTCGACAAGCGTCACATCATCGAACACGTAATGCACATCGGTGAAGCCTTTCTTGCAGCCTTGCAGCTCACGGCCGTTAAGATAGACCCGAGGTTGCCCCACGTTGCTGTAGACGGTGAGCCGTGTGACGCGGGTTTCGCGATCGGTGTTCCGGCGCTCGGTCATATAAAGGACAGGGGCCTCGCTCCAGTTGGCTTTATACCAATAGTAAGCATCCTTTTTCGTTTTCCGGTCAAAGGTGACGAGTCCTTTCATATTACGTGCCGCCACGCCGCCGCGTTTCCACATGGGACAGGCAAAATCGAACATATTCCACAGATATGAGGCTACTATATAAGGATGGCGGGCTATGACACTCCAGTGGTATTCGTGTGTCTTCGTCTGAAACTGCTCGGGGTAAAACTCTTTCGTCCAGTTAAGGGCATCGCCCGTAAACTCGGTCTGATGTGCCAGATTGGCGTCTGCTCCATACTCCGTGAGCATGAGCGGCATGTCTGGATAACTTTTCTCCAACCCTTCGACCCAAGGCACAATATCGCCTATGCGCTTTTCATACCAACCGAAGTAGCGGTTCATCCCCTGTATGTCAGCATTCATATTCACCGGATGCTCAGCCGTACCATAGCCGTTGACGGAGGCCGTATAGCGGTCGGGGTCTTCGGTTTTGGCCAAATCGTGCAGGGACTGCGTGAGTTGGGCCGTATAGGCATGAGGATGGTATACCTCATTGTGAAGTCCCCATACATAAATGGAAGGATGATTAAAGTTTTGCCGTATGAGTTCGCGCAACTGGCTGTGGGCATTTTCCCATTCCTTGCCGGTAACGCGATTCACAAACGGTATTTCCGCCCACACGATAAGTCCCAAGCTGTCGCATCGGGAATAAAAATAATCGGACTGCTGATAGTGGGCCAACCGGATAGTAGTGGCCCCCACATCCATTATAGCAGCCAGATCCTCATCGTGATCGGCTTTAGTCAACGCACTGCCTTTTCCCCAACGGTCCTGATGACGTGTGACACCATACATGAGATAACGCTCGCCGTTAAGATAAAACCCCTTGCCGGCAACGACCTCAAAGTGGCGCAGGCCGAGCGGCTGTACGCATTCGTCCACCACGCGCCCATCAACAGTGAGACGTACCGTAACACGATATAAATAAGGGTCGCGACGGCCTTGCCAAAGATGCGGTTTATTGATACGCAATTCCGTGTCGTAGTTCTGCAAGCCTTGGGCGGAAAGACTTATTTCATGCCTACGGGCTGCCACTGTTTTCCCTTCGGCATCACTCACCAACGTCTCAAGCACTAGTGACACAGGCCGCAGAGAGCCGTTGTCGAGTTTGACACGTATTTTCACATCGGCACTGCGACGTGACACATTGCGCTGGGTGATATATACGCCTGATGAAGCATGGTCCGTTACGGCAATATGGCACGGCTCCGCAACAATAAGTTGCACAGGCCGGTATATGCCGCCATACACCCCAAAAAGCTGATGGTTCACCGGTATGACGTCAGGTCGTGCAGCATTGTCGGCTTTCACCACCACCTCATTGCGGGCACCCGCTTTCAGTTCGCCGCTTATTTCACAGGCAAAGGCGGAATAACCGCCGCGATGACTACCTGTCAGACGACCGTTCACGTAGACCTCGGCACAAGCTCCCACTCCTTCAAAACGAAGAAATATACGTTTACCATTCCATTCGGCAGGAGCATCAAATGTTTTCTTATAATAAGCCGTACCTTCATAAAAATTGTTGACATTACGCTGCATGTCGTGCGCATTCCACGTATGCGGCACGCTCACACTGTCCCAGCGGCCGTTCCAGACAGTGGCCGCCTGCATGACATCGGTTGTGGCGGGTGCCTTGCGAAACGCCCAGCCCTTATTGAAGTCTATCACTTCACGGGCCGATACAGCCGCCGAACCTGCTAAAAATGAAAGAAGCAGTAATTCTTTTATTTTCATAATCAAATCAAAGAGATAACAGGATTAAATATATAATATTCGGAAAGGACATGAGTTCCCTGCCAATACCGGCAGTAATCATAGCCTCTCAGGTGAGAGCTTCGCGGTATTGTCTCTTAGTACTGCCACTACGTGAGATTTTCAACCGGATGACAAACGGCTCGCCGGGATCTTTACGCGGCATGGCTACATGATATTCACCCGAGGCCGTTTCCTCTATGCGCAGTGGCGTCCCATCGAGCAGACAAGCCATTTGAGGACTTTGTCCTTTGGGCATAACCACATTCAGCATACCGGAATAAGGGCGGTTGAACACCACCATATAAAGAGTGTCGTCCTTGGCGGTATAATATCCCCAATCCTGCTTTCTGAGACCGGCATATCCGCAACCGTAAACACACTCGCCGTAGCGCTTCATCCAGTTGCCCAATGCTTTAACCATATCCTTTTCCTCACGTCGAAAATCACCGTCAGGCTGCGGTCCGAAGTTAACGACCATATTGCCGCCCATCGACACAGCATGCACAATGTGCTCCACCACCTCATGAGGGGCCTTCACATAACTCAGCGACCAGTCACGATGATACCCCCACTGATTTTCGGGCAATGTCATACAAGCTTCCCAGTCCCATTGGGTCACTTTCAAATCCTTTACGGGATCAGGCAATCGACGCTCGTAGCCCGATTCATAATCACCCATAAGCCGGCCGTTGCTGTCGAAATGACGGCTACCCCGGTCATCAGCACGCAAACGACTGTTGACCGTCACACCGGGTACAAGCTGTTTTAGCATTTTTTCCATCTTTGCCGTCCACCAACCGTTCTGCCGAAGCGAGGCATCCCATGTGCCATCAAACCAGAAATCCTTTACGGTAGGATAACGCGTGGCCAGTTCGCGAAGCTGCCCTTCAGTAAAGTCGAGGAAACGGGCAAAGGCCACGCTATCTTGCGATGTGCGCAGACTGCTGCGATAATCGGGATGACTCCAATCCATTACCGAGAAATAAAAATGCACGTCCATACCCTCGTCATTGACCGCCTCCACAAGTTCGCCCAAGACATCACGTCCATGAGGCGTATGTTCCACTGTAAAAGGTGTAAGTCTGCTGGGCCACAGGCAGAAGCCTTCATGGTGTTTGGTAGTTATCTTAACATAACGGGCGCCTGAAGCCTTCAACATCCGTGCCCAGGCGCGGGCATCAAACCGCTCAGGATTCCACTGTGCCATCAGTTTCATCCAATCTTCATTGGAAACCTTCGCCCATGACTTAAGCCATTCGGCCGCTCCCCGATAGGTTTTACCTTCCCACGTTCCGCCTGGAATTGCGTAAAGTCCCCAGTGGACAAATGCCCCCAGACGGTGATGACGGAAACGCTGCATATCTGTATCCTGACGAGGTTCCGAACAGGAGGCTCCGTATTTCAAGGAATATTCTCCGACGGGAGTTTTCTGTCCGGTCATTGGCAGAACAGTAAACATTAGAGTCACCAATAATAACGACAAACGATTTTTCATATGCCACATAGTCATTTATATGAATAACAAAAATATTTCGCCTTATGCTTACCGGCAAATCCGGTCACGATATTTCAACATTAGTTCCTTTACAAGCCGTACTCCTTCGCCTGATGGCTGTGATGCAGACACATAGTCGTTATCAAAAAAAGACTGTTCAAAATCAAACATCTTCCGGTTGAATGCCTTTTGATCGAAAGGTTCATTCTTTTCCAAAGCCGCACAAACTTCCTGTATGAACATTTGCCAGCGCGGATGATAGTATCCTGCCGTCAAACCGGCCCAGGAACGGTTGGCATAATCGTTAAGGCTCTGTCCCTTTCCACCCCAGGTAGTCAACAAAGTACGGGCGTTCTTTTTATAATAAGTTTTCTCCAGAGGAGTCTGTCCGAAAGCAGCCGCCTCCTGTATCCAACGTCCGAAAGAGAACGTGGCATGCTGACGGAGCAAACGCTCCATGTCACACAGGAGTTCATCCATGTAAAGGCCTTTCCGAAGCAGCTCCTCCTTATTCTTTGCCTGATAGGCTGCCGAAAAACTGTCGCGCAACGCCATGAAATGGTTACCCAGTACTTGCCGGCCCACATTCACCACATCAAACGTATAACTGTTGCGGGGCATTTCACCAGCGGCTGCGAGCATGGTTTCCCATATGCGGAACAACGCTTCATTGTCATAGCTAATCCGCGGATTAGTTGTCCAGTTTCCGTGTCCTGTGAGCGAAGGACGGGCATTGGTGAGCATGCCTTGTCCCAGTTGGGCGGTAGCGACGTATACCTTGTCCAGCAACCCTCTCCACGCCTTGCGGCAGTATTCGTCGGAGCGGCCCACACGGCGGTCGGCCCAAGCGTCCATCCACTCTTCGTCTGTCAATGACGATTGCCACGCTTTCTCCAGAACATACTCATACATGAGCGGATTGACATCCAGCGCCTCCAGCGTGGAGCCTATACCACAGAAGTTGTCACCGCCTTCCTCACAGGTTTTATCTATCCGCCTGCCCACCTCGCGCAAATTGCCCAGATAACACCACAAATAAGGCTGTCCGAAATAAGCGTCGGTTTTTCTCCACACTTCGGTATTTTCAACAAAATAGTCAAGCAGCACCATTTTGTTCCTAGGCACGGCATTGACAAAAGCGTCAATGCGTGGATTGGTCCAATGGCGGCGATCCATATAGAAGAGCCACGTCATTTGCAACCAAATAGCATCGGGATCGGCCTTAGTCATGGTTTCATAGATAGTCCGCGACACTGTAGCCAGATAGGAAGGCTCCCAACTGGGTGCGTCAATTTCATTGAAAGGATCGGCGCCATAAATATGGTCGGTACCATACAGGCGCTTCTGCTCATCGAGGAAAGCTTTCTGAATCTTGGCAAACAGCGGGTCAAGCGGATCGAGAAAATAGCTGCGATACTCATCCTTAAACCCTCCCCAAGGACTCATTCTGGTAATTTTCGTATCAGGAAACAAGCGCTGTATGGCTTGAGGCACATGACCGGCAAAGGCAGGGAGCACCGGTTTCATGCCCAATTCCCTCTCACGCGTCAGAATCAGTTTCTGCAAATCGGCCTGATGTTCCAGCCAGGAGTCGGGCAATCCGCCTTGCCATTTGTCGAGATTGGTCATGCGGTGCCAGGGCAAATGGCCGGGTCCTGTGAAATAGTCTCTGATTTCGCAGTCGTCCAGCCCAAATTTGCGCCACACCTTATACCATATCGCCTCCTGCCCAGTGATGGCCAGAGGCATATTCACTCCGTTGAGAGCCATCCAGTCGATAAAACGTTCCCAGTCTTCCCACTGCCACCAGGTCATGGTATAACCAAACGTGCAGTAGTTCAGAAAAAACGGTTGTTCATGCGTGCCTCTACCCTTATCTTGTGTTCCACCGCCGGCAGCGTTTCAGGCAGCTCCACAGGGTCATCCTTATACCACGAAACGGAAGTCTTGCAATAATACTTCAAATAATGGTTAAGGCCCACAGCCATGGCATTGGCCGAACTGCCCCTGACAATAATATTATTGCCGGCAGATTCCAATTCAAAAAGGTCTTTGCCACCGTCCGTCTGAGCTATCTGCTCAAACATGAAACGGGAAGCCACGGAATCAGAAAACAAACGGGTAGCCAGTCTGCCGGCGGCCTTTTCGTATTTTGTTCCAAAACAGCACAAATGTGCCATCATGCACAAGAATAAAATGACATTTTTCATGAGTTTTAGGTTAGTTTTTATGCTGGTATTTTAAGTCTGCACAAAGTTACGTTTTTCTCTACAGATTGTCGGAAAACAGACCGACTATTATTTAAAATTCAATTTCTCACAAGGGAATGACCGACAGGTGAAGACATTATTAATATGCCTTCACGTTGCACATATTGTCAAATCAAAAACATACGAACCCGACAATACACTGTTTCATCACAGGATGTCGGGTTAGCAATATACTTGTTGGCCTTTGCATCAGAAGGTAAACAAAAGTCCCTTCCCTTGCCGGCCGGCTTCTTCATAAATACCACACAAACTGTCATAGGCTTCCATCCATTCTTCCGGCTCTGCGTCATACTGCAAATCCTCCGGCTCTATATCTTCCGCTTCATCTCTGTTTTCCTGCAGTCGGTCCAGTATATCCTGAATTTCATGGCTTTCCACCAGCCCCAGTCCCATCATGCCGGGATCCACTTTAACACCGTTTATTACCACATCCCGCCCCAAAACGGCCATCTGCGGCTCTTCAAAAGCATCAAGCGCTCCGACAATCCCATTCACTGCATCCCACAAATATCCCAATCCACAATCATCCTCTACATCATAACAAGCTGTAAGCAGAATGTCAAAATAAACCTGAAGCGTAAGCTCATCAAATTCTTCTTCCCAATTCTCCTCCAACATCTCACCGGTGTAAGGAGATTGCAATTGTTCATAATTTGCACTGATATACTGTCTTGCCACTTCGGGATGATTTATACTCTCCTTCATGACCGGCTCAATTTTGGCGTGAAACATTTCCGTGTCAAACACAAACGCCTTATGCTCCATACTCATAGTTATTCCTCTATTTTTCGATTTGTAAAAATTTAAAGTCACTGTCGGTTGTCATCGGCAGAAACCGCATCGGCAACCTGTCATGCAAACAGACAATACGGCGGCTGATTTAACCGGCAAGTGCAAAATTAGCAATAAGTTTGAAGTACACTTTCTTTTTGGGGAATGGAAATACATTCTTTTTCGAGACTTAGCCCTCAAGTCCCTTTTCCGCGTTTCACACGTACAAGTCTGAGAAAACATTGAATTTTGACTTTTTAGAAGAGTTAAGACAGACAGGGCTAGTACCGTTATTGTTTTAACGGTTTAAGAAAGAGAAAAAACAGGAAATCCGACAAAAAATCATATTTTTGCAGACAGATTTTAACTAACAATACTATTTTGCGTCCGTAACGGAAGAAAACGGCAGCCTGCCCGGAAACCATGAAAAACCACCCCTATCCGTCAACGCCGTCCCATTACTTGTCTGCCTGTTTGCGGAACGCCTATAATTCTTATTTACCAATGCACCAGAAAAACTACCAACCGCCCGGAAAACCCCGTTACGAAGTGCTCGACGGCTTGCGCGGTGTGGCGGCCCTCATCGTTGTGGCCTTCCACCTGCTCGAAGTCTATTCGGGCGGCCCCGTTCACCAGATTATCAACCACGGCTATCTGGCTGTGGACTTCTTCTTCATCCTCTCAGGATACGTTGTAGGCTATGCCTACGACAACAATCCCCGACTCACGGCATGGAATTTCGCCAAGCGGCGCCTTGTGCGCCTTCACCCCATGGTAGTGTTCGGATCGCTGCTGGGCGCCTTACTGTTTTACTTCCAGCAGGGCGACACCTTTCCGCCTATCGCAGCCACATCGGCAGGCACACTTCTCGTCATCACGCTGGTGTGCTGCACGCTTCTCCCCCTGCCGCCGTCGTGCGACATCCGGGGATGGGCCGAGACCAATCCTCTCAACGGTCCGGCATGGTCGCTCCAATTCGAATATCTGGCCAACATACTCTATTTCTTCGTATTGCGCCGCCTGCCGGCTACCGTGATAGGACTATTGGCAGCTGGAGCGGCCATACTCACCATAGACCTGACGATGAACCTCGATATCTTCAACCTCCTTGGCGGACGCGGACTGCTGGCCAACACGGTTGTAGGCGGATGGTGCATCACGGAACAGCAATGCTACATCGGTCTGACACGCCTGCTCTATCCCTTCCTCTGTGGTCTTCTGCTCTCGCGCACAGTGCGCAGTCCGCGCATAAAAGGAGGCTTCCTGCTATGCTCCGTCCTGCTCGTCACAGCACTGGCGTGGCCACGACTCGGCGGCGAACAGCAGGGCTGGCAGAACGGTCTCTACGAAGCCGGCTGCATTCTCCTGCTCTTTCCGACGATAGTAGTGCTCGGCGCCGGCAGCACGGCAGGCCGCAGCCAGCGGTTGTGCCGATGGCTGGGCGAAATATCCTACCCGCTCTACCTCACCCACTACCCCTTAGTCTATCTGCAAACAGCCTGGGCCAACGCCCATCCCGACGCGCCGACAGCGACACACGCTTTCGTCTATGTTGCCGTGTTCGCACTTTCACTTCTGACGGCATACGCCTGCATGCGTCTCTACGACATTCCCATACGCGCCTGGTTGCGCCGCCGGTATCTCTGACACAAAAAACAAAACCCATTATGCCAACCATAGCGGAAAGGCATACCATCATTCCATCTGTCATCATGAAAAAAACACTTGTCACTATTCTGTTGCTGGCAGGCCTGTCACACACAACGGCCTTTGCCCAGGAAAACACCGTCATTCCCCGCCCGGCACACTACGGCCTGACGACAACGCCATGCCCGGCACAGACAAACATCATCGGCTACACCGACAAGACACTGGCCGATGAAGCCGCCTTCCTTAAAGCGGCACTCGAGCAACGTCAGGGAAAGAACGTCAAAGTCAAGCAGACGTCCAGTCTGAAACGGGGCATCATGCTGAGCATAGACCGGAAAACAGGAGGCGAGGAGGCTTACCGTATGGAAATGACGGACAAGGTGATCCGGCTTACCGGCGGAGGCGAGGCGGGCGTGTTCCGCGCCATGCAGACACTGCTGCAGACACTTGATGCCGGCAGCCTGCACACAGGAACGATAACAGATGCTCCCCGCTATGCGTGGCGAGGCATCATGCTCGACGAGGCGAGGCATTTCTTCGGCAAGGAAAAAGTGAAACAGATCCTTGACGCAATGGCTTACTACAAACTGAACAAATTTCACTGGCACCTGACAGACGAAACGGGCTGGCGGCTGGAAATCAAGCAGTACCCGAAACTCACTTCGGTGGGTGCGTGCGGCAACTGGAGCACGCCGGGCCAAGGCGCGGCACAGTATTACACACAGGAGGATGTGGCAGAAATCGTGGCTTATGCCGCAGCGCGGCACATCGACATCATTCCCGAAATAGACATGCCGGGACATGCCACGGCTGCCGTACGCGCCTATCCGCAACTGTCGGGCGGCGGCACCCCGGCGCACCCCGACTTTACATTCCACGTAGGACGCGAAGCCACCTACACCTTCCTGACCAACGTACTGCGCGAGGTGGCAACGCTTTTCCCCTCGCAGTATATCCACCTTGGCGGCGACGAGGTGTCATTCGGCATAAAAGCCTGGAAAACCGACCCCGAAGTGAAAGAACTGATGCGGCGCGAAGGACTGGCCGACGTGAAAGCGGCCGAGCACTACTTCATGCGGCGCATGGCCGACTCGGTGCGGACAATGGGAAAGACGATGGCCGGCTGGGACGAGATGCTGGCCGGACAACCCGACACGGCAAAGACACTCATCATGTGGTGGCGCCATGACAGGCCGGCGGAACTGCGCCGCGCCCTCAACGGCGGCTACTCCACTGTGTTGTGCCCCCGGCGCCCGCTCTATTTCGACTTCATCCAGCATGCCTCGCACAAATGGGGCCGCGTGTGGAACGGTTTCTGTCCGTTGGAAGACGTTTACAACTTCCCCGACAAAGACCTGGAAACGTGGGGAATCGACACCGACCGTGAAAAATTCATTGCCGGCGTGCAGGCCAACGTATGGACCGAGCGCATCCACACGCCCCAACGGCTGGACTTCATGCTCTTCCCCCGCCTGTGCGCCGTAGCCGAAGCCGGATGGACACAAGCCGCACAGAAGGATTACAGCAATTTCAGCCGGCGCATGGAGGCGGCCTATGAGTATATGGACAGCCTGGATATCTACTATTTTGACCCGCGCCGGCCCGACCGCCATCCCGAACCGGCAGGAGCCGTGCAGGGACAGAAGGACATCCCCATGGATTTCAGGGACTGAAGCCTGAGGCGGCACATTCGTCCTTGAAGCCTCGGCACGCACCAGAATCCGGTGTGGAGACAGCTGCAATGATTTTAACACTATTTGCTTTCCGGCGGAAAATATCGTATCTTTGTAACAGCCAAGCGGGACCTCCTTATGAGAAGTCCCGCTTTTTCAGTACTTTTCAGCCGGAATGAAGGAGAAAAACGCCGTATTTCTTCACGAAATTCCCCGTATTCGAATTCAAATTCCCCGTATTCGTGTTAAAAATCCGATACGGACTTTTTCTTTTCCACTACTATCAACCTATGTTTTAACACTCGGAATTGTTGCGGAAAGTTAAATATGTTAAAGTCAGAGGAAGATATTTTTCCTATTCAAAGGACCTTTCCCCCTTTCTGACTCATTCACGCAAAGAAAGAATGACCAATTGAAAAACAAGTTGTACTTTTGCGTCTGCAACAAAACCAATCACACACTCTTATCATGGTATCAGTAGATGGACTGACCGTCGAATTCGGCGGCACAACCCTTTTCAAAGATATTTCCTTTGTCATCAACGAAAAAGACCGCATAGCCCTGATGGGCAAGAACGGCGCCGGAAAGAGCACACTGCTCAAAATCCTGGCAGGCGCGCGCACCGCCACACGCGGCGCGGTGTCGGCACCCAAGGACACCGTCATCGCCTATCTGCCGCAGCATCTCATGACGGAAGACGGACGCACCGTCTTTGAAGAAGCCTGTCAGGCCTTCGCCCACCTGCATGAGATGGAAGCGCAAATCGAGGCGCTCAACAGGCAGCTGGCCGAACGCACGGACTATGAAAGCGACGAATACATGGCGCTCATCGAACAGGTGGCCACCATGAGCGAGAAATTCTATGCCATCGACCTCACACATTTTGAGGAAGACGTCGAAAAGACCCTCCTCGGCCTGGGATTCGAACGCACGGACTTCGACCGCCAGACAAGCGAGTTCTCAGGCGGATGGCGCATGCGCATCGAACTGGCCAAAATGCTCCTGCGCAACCCCGACGTACTCCTGCTCGACGAACCGACGAACCACCTCGACATCGAGTCCATAGGCTGGCTGGAGGACTTCCTCACCACAAACGGCAAAGCCGTCGTAGTCATCAGCCACGACCGCAAATTCGTAGACAACATCACCACGCGTACCATCGAAGTAACCATGGGACGCATCTACGACTACAAAGTGAATTACTCCGAATACCTGCGCCTGCGAGCCGAACGCCGTGAACAGCAAATGAAGCAATACGAGGAACAGCAAAAGATGATAGCCGAAACAAAAGACTTTATCGAACGCTTCAAAGGTACCTACTCCAAAACCTTTCAGGTACAAAGCCGCGTGAAAATGCTCGAAAAGCTCGAACTCGTTGAGGTGGACGAGGAAGACACCTCCTCGCTGCGCCTGAAATTCCCGCCATCGCCACGCAGCGGGCAATATCCAGTCATGGCAGACGGGGTAGAAAAAACATTCGACGGGCGGACCATATTCTCCGGCGTGTCGCTCACCATCAACCGCGGCGACAAAGTAGCCTTCGTAGGACGCAACGGTGAGGGAAAGTCCACACTCGTCAAATGTATCATGTCAGAACTGCCGCACGGAGGCACCCTCACACTCGGTCACAACGTACAGATAGGCTACTTTGCCCAAAACCAGGCCTCGCTGCTCGATGAGAATCTCACCGTATTCCAAACCATCGACGATGTGGCCAAAGGAGAAATCCGCAACAAGATACGCGACCTTTTGGGGGCCTTCATATTCGGCGGAGAGGCCAGCACAAAAAAAGTCAAGGTTCTCTCCGGAGGCGAGCGAACCCGGCTGGCACTGCTCAAATTACTGCTCGAACCGGTAAACCTCCTCATACTGGACGAACCGACCAACCATCTCGACCTCCGCACAAAAGACGTTCTCAAACAAGCCTTACGCGATTTTGACGGAACACTCATCTGCGTGAGCCACGACCGCGACTTCCTTGACGGACTGGTGACAAAAGTCTATGAGTTCGGCCATGGCCGCGTGCGTGAACATCTTTGCGGCATCTACGATTTCCTGGCAGCCAAAAAGATGGAAGAACTCAACGAACTGGAGCGCAAAAAGAAATAGTACAACCACCGGCCACTCCGCTACCTGCAACAAAAACTGCAACTAACCTGGCTGAAATATCTGACACACAAAAAAACATGAAACTACCATCCCTCAAGTCATGCCTTCTCCCACTGGCCACACTGGCTCTTGGCGCGGCTTTAAGCCTACCTGCCGGCGCCAGACGGAACGCCGCATTCATTGCCGAGAACCGCACCATGAAATATTCCGGCTCTTCCGCCAGCCACGACATTACGGCAACTCCTGAGGCGGAGCGTCTTTTTGTAAAAGAGAACATGGATTTCGCTGCCAGACAGTACAGGTATATGCTCCGTAACCTGTCCGAAGGCAAAGGCGTCATGCCGCGTACTCTCAACCCCAACGGCACGTTGGCCAAATCCGACATTTACTGGTGGACGTCAGGCTTCTTTCCCGGTACGCTGTGGTACATTGCCGATTTTACCGGTGATGCGGCCCTGCGTGATTCCGCACGGACCTACACTCACAAGCTGGAACCCGTCAGAAAGTACACCGGCAACCACGACATAGGCTTCATGATGTATTGCAGCTACGGCCATGCCAACGCCTTCGATCCCCAAGCGGCTTACAAGGACATCCTTGTGGAATCGGCCCGTTCGTTGTGCACACGTTTCAACGAAAAGACCGGTGTCATACAGTCGTGGAACAGTTTCCGGTCATGGCATGGCGACAATACCTACGACTTTCCGGTCATCATCGACAACATGATGAATCTCGAACTGCTTTTCTATGCTTCCCGGACTACAGGCGATGCCTCTTTCAGCCGCATAGCGGTTTCGCACGCAGAGAAAACGATGAGAAACCAAGTACGCAAGGACAACAGCTGTTACCACGTAGTCTATTACGATAAAGCGACCGGCCAGCCCATCAAGGGTGAAACTGCCCAAGGCTATGCCGACAATTCCACGTGGTCGCGCGGACAGGCCTGGGGCATTTACGGTTTCACGATGTGCTATCGTGAGACAAAAGACAAGCGTTTCCTGACAACGGCCTGCCGCATGGCCGATTTCTACCTGAGCCATCCGAATCTGCCGGCCGACAAGGTGGCATACTGGGACTTCGACGCCTACCGTCCGGAATACACACCGGGCCAGCGCTCCAATGCTTCAAAAGTGGTGACCAACTATCGAGACGCCTCGGCGGCAGCCTGCACGGCTTCGGCACTGCTGGAACTGAGCACTTACGTAAAAGGAGAGAAAAAACGCCGCTATCTGGCAGCCGCCCGAACCATCCTCCACACCTTGGGCAGCCCTGCCTACCGCGCCAAAGAGGGCGGCAACGGCGGTTTCATACTGAAGCACAGCGTGGGGTCCATCCCGCATAATTCAGAAATAGACGTGCCGCTCACCTATGCCGACTATTATTTTCTAGAGGCACTTCACCGCTACGACAAACTGCTTGCAGGCCGTCAGCTCTTCCCTTAAAACCATTGGAGGCAGAGTGTCTGAAAACCGCACCTTACCGTTTTAACACTATTTGCTTTCCACAGAAAAATTCATTATCTTTGTAATAGCCAAGCGGGACATTCCACACGGAAGTCCCGCTTTTTCTGTAAAATCAAAGCATAAATCAGAACTTTTCAACTGTATTTTCATCCTGAAATCCCCGATTTTCAATTTCAATTCCAAGTATTCGTGTTAAAAATCAAATACGGACTTTTAACATCCCACTGCCTCAAACCTATATTTTAACACATCGGAATGTTGCGGAAAGTTAAATATATTAAATCAGCCAGCCTGTCAACAGCCATGAAAACCACCCGCCGTTTACAGTTAAAAACTTAAGTCCGGCTGCCCTTTCATTAGAAAATATTATCTATCTTTGCCGAGATAAAGGAACATCCATCAACATGAACGCTCCAGAGAGCCATACGAACTTATTGAAGCGAACGGTGGAAAGCCTCTCCGACACAGGCGGAATGAAAGGCCTCTTCCACCAACACCGGCACGGCGACCCCCTGCCGTCGGCACCGGTTTTGGAGGAAATCATAGCCCTGTGCCGTGCCATGTTGTTTCCGGGCTATTACGGCAAACCCACGCTCAACAGCGCCACCGTCAAATACCATATCGGCGTAGCGGCAGAACAGTTTTTCGGCCTGCTTACCTCACAAGTGCAGGCAGGACTCTGCTTCGCCGGACAGGAAGAAGGCGTCCCAGACAACGCCGACTGTCAGGCCAAAGCCGAAGCCATAGCCGCCGAACTTGTGGCCCGTCTGCCACAAGTGCGCCGCACGCTGGCAACCGACGTAGAAGCCGCCTATCTGGGCGATCCGGCCGCACAAAGCTACGGAGAAGTCATCAGTTGCTACCCTGTCATCAAAGCCCTCACCTGCCATCGAATCGCCCATGAACTCCACATTCTCGGCGTACCGCTCATTCCTCGCATCATCACGGAAATGGCCCACAGCGAAACGGGCATCGACATCCATCCGGCCGCACAAATAGGCAGTCACTTCACCATCGACCACGGCACCGGCGTTGTGATAGGCGCGACATGTATCATCGGAAACCACGTGAAACTTTACCAAGGTGTCACACTGGGAGCCAAAAGTTTTCCGCTCGATGCCGGCGGAAATCCCATCAAGAACAATCCCCGGCATCCTATTCTCCGCGACAACGTCATCGTCTACAGCAACGCAACCATATTGGGACGCGTAACCATTGGCGAAGGAGCCGTAGTGGGCGCCAACGTCTGGCTCACACGCGACGTGGAACCGGGCGAAAAGGTCATATCCGACCACCATGCCTGAACGGTGGGCGCACCGCAGGCTCTACATAAGAAATATTTATTCTAAGCTTATAAATGGAACAATTTGAACTCATTGCCAAAACCTTTCAGGGACTTGAAGAGGTTTTGGCTCAGGAACTGACCGAACTCGGCGCCAATGACATCCAGATAGGCCGCCGCATGGTGTCCTTTACCGGCGACAAGGAAATGATGTACCGCGCCAACTTTTGTCTGCGCACCGCCGTGCGCGTGCTCAAACCCATCAAGCACTTCAAAGCGGCCGACGCCGATGATGTCTACAACGCCGTACGCGCCATTGACTGGAGTCTCTATCTCGACCTCGACACAACCTTTGCCGTCGACACCGTGGTCTACTCCCAAGAGTTCCGACATTCCAAATTCGTGGCCTATAAGGTGAAAGACGCCATTGTGGACTATTTCCGTGAAAAAACAGGACAGCGGCCCAACATCCGCATCACCAACCCCGACATCAAACTCAACATGCACGTGGCCGAAGACCAGTGCACCCTCTCGCTCGACTCCTCAGGAGACAGCCTCCACCTGCGCGGCTACCGCGTGGCTTCGGTAGACGCACCCATCAACGAAGTGCTCGCCGCCGGACTCATCAAACTCACCGGCTGGAAATGCGACACCGACTTCATCGACCCGTTCTGCGGCTCAGGCACCATTCTGGTGGAAGCCGCCCTCATGGCACACAACATCTACCCGGGCATATTCCGCAAGTCATTCGGATTTGAAAAATGGAAAGACTTCAACCGCGATCTCCTCGACCATATCTACAACGACGATTCCGCCGAACGCGACTTCCAACATAAAATATACGGCTACGACCTCAACCTACGGGCCGTGGAAGCCGCACAAGCCAATGCCAAAAGCGCAGGCATGGCCGGCTGCATAACAGTGGAGCAGCGCGAAATGAAAAAATTCACACAGCCCGCCTCGCCGGCCCTCATCGTCACCAACCCACCCTACGGCGAACGCCTCGTGACACCTGACCTGCTCGGACTTTACCGCACCATAGGCGAACGCCTCAAACACGAATTTTCCGGAGGAGAGGCCTGGATTATCAGCTACCGCCAGGAATGTTTCGACGAAATAGGCCTCAAGCCCAGCTTCAAAGTGCCGCTCTTCAACGGATCACTCGACTGCGAATTCCGCAAATACCAGCTCTTCAGCGGCAAACTCGATGACTTCCGCGCAGCCGGCGGCGAAGTGAAAACCACCGAGGAACGCACACGAATGGCCGAGAAAAAACGCTTCAAGCAACATCGCGGCGAATTCAACGGCCGATTCGCCGAAAACCAAGAAAGCAACCGCCGGCACGACAACGAGGACTACAATCCGGAATACGAACTGCTACGCCGGAAACACCGTGATTTCCAGGAAAGATTCAACCGCGGAGAACGCAACGAGCGACAGGAAAAACCAGGCCGCCGCGAAAACGGTGAACGAGGCACACGCCGCACTACCGAGTGGAAAAGCTTTGACCGCCGTGGAGGCGAACATCGTGGAAACGGATTCAGAGCAGAGACGCGAAATAACCGAAAAAGCAGTTTCAAAGGCGGCGAACGCCGTGGAGGCCGCCGCGACTTTGGCAAACGTGATGAATAAAAAAACGGAATAAAACGAACACAGACTATGAAACGATTACAACTGATAGTCACGGGCCTGCTGCTCCTGCTGTCTTCCACAATCATGGCACAAAACAAAAAAAGCTTCACCCTCGATGACCTCATGTGGGGAGGGTCCAACTATTGGAATCTACAACCCAAGAACATCTCCACCGCCTGGTGGGGAGACTGTCTCATGCAAACTGAAGCCGACAACGTGCGTATTCTCTACAACGAGAAAGGTAAGGCTGCAAAGGGAGAAGTACTTTTCACCACTGAAAACATTAACAGTCAGCTCGATGAATCCAAGCAAGGAAAAGTACGGGATCTGCGGTCTGCCCGCTTTCCCTATCCCGACCGCACGGAAGTGCTCCTGGAGACGCAGAAAGCCAATTTGATTTATGACTGGAAGAGCGGGCAGGTCATTTGGATACAACCCCGCATCTCCGGCCTTCAGGCCAACAGTTTCAACCCTACGTCAAAAGCCAGAGCCTTTGTAAAAGACTGGAACCTCTACGTCACCACGGCTGACGGCATTACCCATCAAGTAACCACCGACGGCAGCCGCGAATTGCAGTACGGAATGAGTGTCCACCGCGATGAGTTCGGCATAAACAAAGGTACTTTCTGGAGTCCCAAAGGCAATCTTCTCGCATTTTACCGCATGGACCAGAGCATGGTGACGGACTTCCCCTTGGTAGACATCAGCCACCGAGTGGCCCAGCTCGCGCCTGAGAAATACCCGATGGCAGGAATGATAAGCCACAAAGTCACCGTTGGCATTTTCAACCCCGCCACCGAAAAAACAACATACTTGCAAGCCGGCGATCCTACCGACCGCTATTTTACCAACATAGCCTGGAGTCCGGACGAAAAGACGCTCTATGTTATTGAATTGCCCCGCACGCAGGACAAAGCCGAACTGGTAGCCTATGACGCCGCTACCGGACAACGTAAAGAAGTGCTCTACACGGAAACCAACCCCCGTTATGTAGAGCCGATGAATCCCATTGTCTTCCTGCCTTGGGATGACACAAAATTCATCTATCAGACGCGCCGCGACGGCTATAACCACATTTATCTCTTCGACGTGAAAGGCAAAGAACTCGCCCAGCTCACCAGCGGGCAATATGAGGTAATAGATGTACTGGGATTCAACACGAAAACGAAAAGCGTTATCTTTAAAAGCAACGAAGCCTCACCCATCCGCCACAACCACTACAGCGTGAACGTCGGCAGCAAAAAACGCACGCTCCTCGACGGCGGAACAGGTACACACCGCGGCGAACTTTCGGCTTCTGGCGCCTTTATTCTCGACCGCTGGTCGTCACCCGACAACTTCCGCCGTGTAGATCTTGTGCCTACTGCCAAGAACGCTCCCGTCAACCTCCATGCCGCCGAAACACCGTGGAAAGACTACAACGTACCCGAAATAACCAGCGGTACCATCAAAGCGGCCGACGGCACTACCGACCTTTACTACCGTCTGGTCAAACCCGTCCGTTTTGACGCTTCGAAAAAATATCCTACAGTGGTCTATGTTTACGGAGGCCCGCACGCACACAACGTAGACGAGTCGTGGAACTACGCCACCCGTCCTTGGGAAATCTACATGGCCCAGCGCGGCTACGTGGTTTTCGTTCTCGACAACCGCGGCTCACAATACCGCGGCTTCGAGTTTGAGAGCTGCACCCACCGCCACCTCGGCGACATCGAGATGCAGGATCAGATGAAAGGCGTGGAATATCTCAAGTCACTCCCCTACGTAGACGGCAACCGCCTCGGCGTTCACGGCTGGTCCTTCGGCGGCTTCATGACCACCAACCTCATGTGTTCCTATCCCGATGTGTTCAAGGCAGGCGTAGCCGGCGGCCCTGTCATCGACTGGAAACTCTATGAGGTAATGTACGGCGAACGCTACATGGATTCGCCACAGGAAAATCCCGAAGGTTACGAAAGTTCCAATCTTCTGAAAAAGGCAGGAAATCTCAAAGGCCGCCTGCAGATCATCGTTGGCTACAACGATCCCACCTGCGTATTGCAGCACAGTCTGGCCTTCCTCCGCGCCGCCGCCGATGCCGGCACGCAGCCCGACTACTTCGTATACCCCGGACAGGGACACAACATGACTGGCAAGGACATGGTACATCTGCATGAGCGCATCACACGCTACTTCGACGATTACCTCAAACCCGTCAGACGACCGCGAGCCAAACACCACCGATAAAATTCACAGGCATAAACCGTCATACTGAAAAATGGCATCCCCGTTTCCATTAAAGGCACGTGGGATGCCATTAATTATTTTGCGGCATGCCATTCCCTCAAAGCACTTGCCACTTCTTGCCGGAAGGCAACCGATACGCGGCAACAGATAATAAAGGAAAACCGCCACCGTTACTCATCACAGCTTCTATTTTTTAACAACAATAAACACAATGATAAAAAATCCTGATTTTAACATTTCTTGTTTTCCGGCCTTTTATGTCGTATCTTTGCCAAGCAATAGTAAGCCGCCAAGTCAAGGCGGCTTTTTTCGTCATATTTTGAAGAAGAAAAGGTCTTATCCGCGTAAAAATTCCAAGTATTGCAATTTTAAATCCCCTTATTCCGGGTCAAGCCGAAAACACGGTGCATGAA
>NZ_BEWW01000289.1 GCF_002933955.1 Prevotella sp. MGM2 | reverse complement strand
GCTTGGCTGTTACAAAGATAATAAATTTTCCGCCGGAAAGCAAATAGTGTTAAAACAGCAATGCTACCATCAGAACATGAACGGGAAAAGGCTACCACCTACTGCCAAGAAAAAAGAGAACGGCAGAAACCGTTTTTATCCTCAAAAGATGAGAAACGAAAAAAATCTCACTTTTTTTGTAACTTTACACCTGTGTGTCCGTCTTATTATTAGAGAGCAATGAAACAGATTGACTTCAGATACGACTTGCTGCCGCTGAAAGACAAGCTCTTCCGGCTGGCTTTGCGCATCGTGCAAGACCGACCTGAAGCCGAGGACGTCACGCAGGATACGCTGCTGCGCGTATGGGAAAGGCGCGAAGAACTCTCACAGGTGAAATCGCTCGAAGCCTATGTCCTCACCACCGGACGGAATCTGGCCCTTGACCGCTGTCGCAAGCGCGAAGCGCAAAACATTTCGCTAGAGGAAACAACAGCCGATACGCCGGACAGCGCTCTCACTGCCGACAGGCAAATGGAAGCTGACGAAAAGCGGCAACGTGTGCACGATATATTCAACCGGTTGCCTGAAACACAGCGTACCGTCATGCAACTGCGCGACATTGAAGGCAAAACCACTCGGGAAGTGGCCGAAATCATGGGACTGACCGAGGAAAACGTAAAGGTTATCCTCTTCCGGGCCAGACGCACCGTGAGGGAACAATACGAAAAACTTGAGAATTATGGATTATAAATATATAGAACAACTCCTGGAACGCTATTGGGCTTGTCAAACCATGCCTGAGGAAGAAGCCATTCTCCGCACGTTCTTCGAACAGCCATCGGTGCCGGCGCATCTGGCAATGTGGCGCGACTTGTTCGTATATGAAAACATACAGGCGGAAGAAAAGTTGGACACCGGCTTTGACGAACGGCTTTGCCGGCTGGCAGGCATAGAGAACGCTTCCACGCAAGTCACAGCGCCCGTGATAGTGCGAGCCCGACGCCTGTCGTTGAGCCGCAGACTGCGCCCGCTTTATCGGGCTGTGGCGTCAGTGGCCATCGTCATGGTGGTAGGCACAGCGGCACAACATATTTTCAACCGCCCGCAAGAAGTGATGGAATGGGATTATAACCCGGCTACGTATCAGGACTCCTACGACAATCCGAAGGAGGCTTATGAGACTCTCGATGACGGCATACGCGAACTGCGTGATGTGCTTAACATTCCAGAAAAAGCCGATTCCATCGGCAAAAACGAACGACCAATCATCAAAGGGTAAGATATGAAGAAGTTTCTCTTCACTCTCATATTGCTTATGATTGTGGCTTTCCCTTCCTCTGCACAACAGGAACATGACTTCGCCGCTCATTTCATGGAAACGTACGGCAATACCGAAGAACTGACCTGCACTACTGTAAGTCCGCAAATGATGGAACGCATCATCCGGCTGAAAGAGGTTGAAGGTGACGACAAGAACCTGCAGGTACTGACACAAATTAAAAGCATACGCATCATTTCTTGCGGACAATACTCTGAAGCCGGAGTATTTTACAAAAAGGCCGGCATGCTGGCCCGTGAAAACAAAAAGCGGTACAAGCGATACGCAGAAAAAGACGACACGGCCATATACATCCGCCGGCGCGGCAGGCTGATAGTGGAACTTGTTGTCATCCGCCTCAAAGACGAGAAAAACTTCAGTCTGCTCAATTTCACAGGCAACATGTCCGACAAATTTATCAGTCAGGTCATGAACATATAAACCCCTGACAACCGACAACGAAACATGTCTACTACAAAATAAGCTGAGCCGAAAGGCGGCGAGGCAACGGTGAAAACGTCACTTGCTTATTAAAACAAACACTTGACTCCCCAACGGGTTTCAGTTCTCTCACAATGCCGTCGTCCGGTGGGACGGCAAATAAATAAAACGGGAAAGTACATTCTTCTCAGAATGACTTTCCCATTTATTTTAACCGACAGATCCATTCATCAACCTATCGTCCTTCATACTTCCCTTGGCAGCAACGGTCGCGTACTTTCCATTATTTCAAACAGTTCATCCACAGTTTCGGCACGCAGCATGGCTATACGTGTCTGGCGGAAGTTGGGCAATCCTTTAAAAAGTGGCGTGGCAGCCAAATGGCGGCGCACATGCAGAATGCCACGATACTCATCAATACGGCTCACACTCTGCCTGACTTGTTCCTTGAGCACATCAAGCTGCCAGTCAACAGACATGGGGGCAAATTGACTCTCTACAGCATTCTCCACATCGTGACTCCCACCATGCAGAGCGTCACGAATTTCCTTGAATATCCAGGGCCTTCCGAAAGTGGCGCGTCCCACCATGACAGCATCTACCCTATATTCCTCAAAAGCGCGCACCGCATCGGCGGCACAGCAAACATCTCCGTTGCCAATAACGGGAATATTCATGCGGGGGTTACGCTTCACCTCGCCTATGAGTGTCCAGTCTGCCTGCCCCGTGTACATCTGCGAACGGGTACGGCCGTGAACGGTAAGAGCCGCAATGCCACAATCCTGCAATTGTTCGGCTAAAGATACAATGATTTTATGACTATCGTCCCATCCTAAACGCGTCTTTACTGTAACGGGTACTTTTACAGCTTCCACTACCGATCGCGTTATTTCAAGCATCAACGGCACATTCTGCAACATTCCTGCACCGGCACCTTTTCCGGCCACACGCTTGACCGGACAGCCAAAATTAAGGTCGAGCACATCAGGACGGGCACGTTCCACAACAATCTGGGCAGCGTCGCGCACAGCCACAGGGTCTTTGCCATAAATCTGTATAGCTACGGGACGTTCTTCCTCACATACAGTCAGTTTTTCCAGACTGCGGTTTACCATGCGTACCAAAGCATCAGCTGCCACAAACTCCGAATAAACCATTGACGCACCCAAACGACGGCACAGCAGACGGAAACCGATGTCGGTAACGTCTTCCATAGGCGCCAGCAGCACAGGCCGCGGACCCAAATCAATATTTCCAATTATCATGATACAGACTATTTATTTTTCAGGAAACAACAATATTTTCTCACCTCTTACAGATATGCCGGAACAATACACCAACACTCCACCGCCTATGAAAAGAAATGCGCCGACAATCAGTTGCAGCGCCAAGTTCATGGCTACCATGTACGATTCCGCCGCCGGAAAAAACAGCAGTAACATTGCCAAAGTGTTATTAAGGACATGCGCCACACCACACAGGCGGATATCATCGGCGCGAATATAAAGGATGCCAAACACAAAGCCCGCAACCAAGGCGGGTACGGCCTGTGCCCAATTAGCATGTACAACGGCAAAAAGCAATGCCGACACAAATGCGGCACTCAAGGGAGAAAGTCCGCGGTGGACAAGAGAGCGCAATATACCTTCCCGAAAAACGACCTCTTCCGTCAAAGGGCCTACTATACACAGTAGAAAAATACATAAAACATTCGATTTCATCGACTGGAATAAGTCCATTTGCCCATTATCCTCCAGTCCAATCGGCAACAACAATAAGTGTAAGCCGAAAATCAAAAGCAGTGTACCCACTGTAGGCAATAACCACTGCTTCATACCTAAAGAAACGTTCCGCCTCAACGGATAACGCCGCACCAGCTTCATCATCCACAACACTAATACGAGCATTAAATTACCGGCCAACATTGAAATTCCCAATATTACACCGGAGGGTGTATGCAACTCTTCCGTATGGCCGGAAACCAGGTCGTCGGCATTTTCAATGAGCCTTGCCAGCCCCAATGACACAACGGACATCAACACGAAGAGATTTAAAATGATTATTGACCTAAACATGTTTCTTATTAATAAAGAGTTATTCTTATTCTATAAAGAACTTGGCTCATTGTAGCCAATAAAAATGAAATGCTGTACTTCACAGAAAATCCACAATAAGACGAATATCTTTTTGACACACTAGCAGTTCATGCCTTATACGTCGTGACTGTCTCAAATAAGTTCATACAGAAAATCCGCACAACCATTCCGATTTTATCATACAGAGGATAGCAATTGACGCGCCAGTAGGGAATCGCATCCTAATTGCATTTGTAATTTTTCCAACGATTCGAATTGTCGCTCGTTGCGTAAGCGATACCGGAATCGAAGAGAGAGAGATTCTCCGTATAAGTTACCATTAAAATCAAAAATATGCGCTTCCACCGATATATTCTCACCATTTTTCAAGGTTGGCCGCCGGCCTATATTAAGCATCGCGCCATACGTTCTGCCATCAATCATAGCTTCAACAGCATACACGCCGCAGCCAGGTATCAGTTTTTCTTTTGAGAACGGTTGCAGATTGGCCGTCGGAAAACCGATATTCCGCCCCACACGGTGTCCTTCGACAACAATGCCGGACAATTCATAGCTACGGCCGAGACATTTCTCCGCCTGCTCCACATTTCCTTCTTCAAGTAAACGCCGAACAAACGATGAACTGACGGTAAAATCGCCCATCACGCATTTTTTCGCCGGCAATACTTCTATTCCTGATTCTCTGCCAATGCGTTGATAATGGGTTAAGCCGGACAATTTGTCGGAACCGAACCGATGGTCGTAACCTACGACTATTTTTTTTACGCCATATTCACGATATAATATCTGCTCCATAAATTGTTTTGCAGTGAGTGCGGCAAGTTCCGGAGTGAACTGTAATATAACGCAGGCATCCGCACCTGTGGCCCGGAGCAGTTCCGTTTTTTCGGGAACAGTAGTAAGAAGTTTTGGCTGGTAACCGGACTTCACTACAGTCCGTGGATGATTAGAAAAGGTTACGATGAATGCACCCATATCACATTGGCGGGCTTCGTTTATCACTTGTTCTATCAAACAGCGGTGACCTAGATGAACTCCGTCGAAAAAGCCGATAGTAGCCACCATATTGCTGTATTTCCGAGCAGTAAAAGGAATGAGCGGTGTCATGAGGGACTTATTATATATAGTAACCGTCAGGAGTAAAGAACTCAAGCCATTTTCCGCCGGCAGGGGCAAGCCTTGCCTGCAGTCCGGCCTGTTGTGCCGCAACACAATTTTCTTCGCAATCATCGAGGAAAAGAATCTCATCCGGCGGACAAGCAAGCCGTTCCACTACGGCCTGGTAAATTTGCGGTGCCGGCTTTTCCACACCTAATTCGCAGGAAAGAAATATTTCGTTGAAAAAGTCCCTTATCGTATGACCTCGATACCGGAAAAACCTTTCCCGTGCTATCGCCCAATGTATTTCATTCGTATTGCTCAACACGTGTACAGGATAATGCTGTCCGATTTTGAGTAACATCTCCAGACGGTTTTCGGGTACTCCTATGAGGTATTGTTCCCAGGCGTGGACTATTGCCTCATCGGGGAGATCTTTTTTTTCAGACAGACCGCGCAGTTCATCACAGAACTCATGTATACTCACCACGCCGCGTTCAAGTTTTGAAAACAGTCCGGCTTGCGCATAAGTGCCCAGATAAGGCTTCACGTCAAAATTGATTTCGGCAAAGGCCTCTATGCAACGCTGGCGGTCAAGATCGACAAGGACACCGCCGAAGTCAAAAAGAAAATTCATGTGAACCGGATTTTATGACAAAATTAAATGAATGTGAAAGGTTTTGCGTTAAAGGAACCGAAACATTCAGTCAGCTGCTACCAGTTTGTAGAGTTTATCACTGGGACGTATTTTTTCACTGACGGGTATGGACACCGCCTGTCCTTTTACCGCCTTTTCTACGGGACCGTTGTCGAAGTGAATCTCTGTAGCCTCAATATAGACTACTCCGGTAGTGGGGCCGATAATAACCAGACGGTCGCCCACACACACCTCACCTGCCTCGATGTAGAATTCCCCTACTCCCAAACGCGAGAAGTACTTTATCCCTTTGCCTACATAGACTTTCTTTTCCGTGGCATTGCTGCCATATTTTCCGCTCCATTCTCCCAGCCGGCGTCCGAGATAATAACCGTCCCAAAAACCGCGGTTAAAGACTGTGGAAAGCCGTTGATCCCAATGGTCTACCATATTTTCATTGAAAGTGCCGGCCTCAACGGCGGCCAGGGCTTCTTTATAGCACGACACTACGGTATAGACGTACTCGGCGCTGCGGGCTCTTCCCTCTATTTTGAAAACGCGCACGCCGGCATCGGCCATTTTATCGATGAAACCGATTGTTTTCAAGTCCTTCGGACTCATAATATACTTATTATCGACATTGAGTTCCACACCGGTTTCGCGGTCGCGGACGGTATAACTGCGGCGGCACACCTGCATACATTCGCCGCGGTTAGCCGACCGTCCGAGATTGTCGAGCGACAGATAGCATTTTCCACTCACAGCCATGCACAAGGCACCGTGGCAGAACATTTCTATCCGTATACGGTTTCCTGAGGGTCCGCATACATTGTTTTCTTCGATGAAACGGTGTATTTCTCTGACTTGAGAAAGATTCAGCTCACGCGCCAGCACCACGACATCGGCATAGTTTGCATAAAATTTTAAAGCCTCTGTGTTAGATATGTTGAGCTGGGTTGACAAGTGAACCTCCATACCCGTCTGGCGGCAATAAGTAAGTACGGCCACATCAGCCGCAATGACAGCCGAAATACCCGCATCGCGAGCAGCATCGCATATCTGCCTCATAAGTTCAATATCGTCATCATAGATGATGGTGTTGACCGTAAGATAAGTTTTCACCCCCCGTTCATTGCATGTGGCGGCTATTTCGCGCAAATCATCGATGGTGAAGCGACTGGCGGAATGTGCGCGCATATTGAGGGATTCGATGCCGAAATAAACGGAATCGGCACCGGCCTTAAGAGCGGCTGCCAGCGACTCGCGTGAACCGGCCGGCGCCATGATTTCATATTTTTTTGCCATAATAGGGATTGAGACCAAAGAAATAAGAGAATGACAATTTGTAATCTGCCAGAAAAACAGGTATTGTGAAGCCTCAAAGCGTCACGGTGGTACCTCCTGCTCTGCCTATGAGGTCGGCTCTGGTTATAACTACGCGCTTCACACCTGCCCGAAGGGCTGCAAGACAGTTTTCCAGTTTGGGCACCATACCACCCGATACCGTACCGTCTTTTACAAGACTTTCGAACACTGCCGGCGTAATGTGCGGTATGACGGAGTCTGCATTATCCGGACATTGCAGTACGCCGGCATATTCAAAACAGAAGACAAGCGTTACGTCAAAATGGGCGGCCAAGGCTTTGGCCGTTTCCCCGGCAATGGTATCAGCGTTAGTGTTGAGCAGCGAACCTCGGCCATCGTGGGTGAGGGGTGCCATAACCGGTACTACGCCACTCTTGACCAATGCCGTGAGACGATCGCCGTCCACGCGGTCAACATCACCTACGAATCCATAGTCGATCTCACCAGCCGGGCGACGATGTGATCGTATCACGTCCATATCAGCTCCAGTAAGCCCCAAAGCGTTAATGCCGCAGGCCTGAAGGTTGGCCACAACGTTTTTATTGACCAGTCCACCATAGACCATAGCTACAACGCGCAGCATTTCGGCATCGGTGATCCGCCTGCCGCCTATCATGCGGGTTTCCACGCCAAGTTGTGCGGCAATGTCAGTAGCAGTGCGACCGCCGCCGTGTACGAGGACTTTATGTCCGGAAAGTGTGGAGAAATCGCGGATAAGTTGTATCAGGGCGGCGGCATTTTCAACGATTTTACCACCCACCTTAACCACTGTCAGTTGTTCTTTCATGATGTGACGTATTATGTTATTACGAATGCAAAATTACTAAATTTCAGGGAAAGGGTAAAATGGCAGAAGAGTTATATCCTGTCAAGCCTCTGTGATACTTTTCTTACAGATTGACTTTAACATTTTTAACTTTCCATTACATTTCAGAGCAGTATTTCTTGAAATCCAAGTATTGGAATTGAAACACGAATACGGGGAATTTAAATTGTAATACTTGGAATTTAGAGAAATAATACACCCAAAAAACCTTTCAACTATCCCGAAAAACACTGAAAAAGCGGGACTCCTCCGTGAAGAGTCCCGCTTGGCTGTTACAAAGATAATACTTTTTTTGCCCGAATGCAAATAGTGTTAAAATCAGTGCTCACCCCATTTCTTGCACAACCGGCCGCCCAACAGGCAGTAAAGTCCGATGATGATGAAAGGAATGCTGAGCAGTTGCCCCTGATTGAGACCTATGGCGCTGACCATGGATATTTCCCAGCTTTCCTGCACTTCTTTAAAGAACTCCACCACGAAACGGAACATGAAGATGGTGGTGAGGCAGTAGCCGAAGAAGAATCCCGTTCCTACCTTATGGCTGAAGCGGCGATAAAGCGCCACCCCTATAATGAAGAACAGAAAATAGGCCACGGCCTCGTAAAGCTGTCCGGGATGACGTGGAAAGATGTCACCGTTAGCGACAAATATGAAACCGTAGTCCGAACCGGTGTATTTACCCACTATTTCGGAATTCATGAGGTTGCCCAGACGGATGCAGCAGGCCGTTATAGGAGTGGCTATGGCGATATTGTCGAGCACACGCATGATATTCACCTTTGTTCGGCGCACATAAAGCCACAAGGCCAGCATGAGACCCGCAGTGCCACCGTGTGAGGCCAGACCGGCATAGCCGGTACACCGCCAGCCGCCGTCAATGGTCTGCCGGACGGGAAGGAGCATCTCGACGGGATGGGAAAGAAAATAACCCGGATCGTAAAGCAAGCAATGGCCCAGACGGGCACCAAGCAATATGCCGACAAAACAATAAAAGAAAAGAGGTTCGAACTTCTCCATCGGAATCTGTTGCCTGCGATAGAGACGGAACACTATGATATAGGCCAGGCCTAAACCTATGAGCCAAAGAAAACTGTACCAATGGATGGTGAAGGAACCTATGCTGAGGAGGTCCTTCGATGGGTTCCACAGAACGGAATATGCTGTCATGTTGTGTATATTTTAAGATTGTGGACGACAACCTACTTCCGTAAACGGACAGGTGTCAGGCATGTTGCATCTGTTTCAGGCTGCCGTCCGTCCAGACTGCTTACACGTTGAAACGGAAATGCATGATGTCACCATCCTGCACAACGTACTCCTTGCCTTCCACGTGAAGAAGGCCGGCTTCACGGACGGCGCTTTCTGAACCGAGCCGCACGTAATCATCGTATTTGATGACCTCGGCACGGATGAAACCTTTCTCAAAGTCTGTGTGGATTACGCCGGCACATTGCGGAGCCTTCCAGCCACGGCGGTAAGTCCAGGCTTTTACCTCCATCTCGCCGGCTGTGATGAACGTCTCAAGTTCGAGCATTTTATAGGCGGCCTTAATAAGGCGGTTGCATCCGCTTTCTTCCAGCCCGACATCCTGTAGAAACATCTGCCGCTCTTCATAGGTTTCGAGTTCGGCAATATCGGCCTCCGTCTGCGCTGCCAGCACCAGTACCTCGGCGCCTTCCTCCTTCACAGCTTCGCGAACAGCTTCCACATAATGGTTACCCTCCGATGCCGAAGCTTCATCGACATTGCACACGTAGAGAACAGGTTTTGACGTAAGGAGAAAAAGACTGCGGGCGGCCTTCTGTTCCTCTTTGCTATCAAACTGCACGGTTCGGGCAGACTTGCCTTGCAAGAGAGCTTCGCGGCAGGCTACGAGAACGTCATACTCGAGTTTGGCTGCTTTGTCACCGCCTACCTGAGCTATTTTCTCCACGCGCCTGATACGGTTCTCCACCGTTTCAAGATCCTTGAGCTGAAGCTCGGTGTCGATAATTTCCTTGTCACGCACTGGATCTACAGAACCGTCTACGTGCACTACATTACCATCGTCGAAGCAACGCAACACATGTATGATGGCATCCGTTTCGCGAATGTTGCCCAAAAACTGGTTGCCCAGTCCTTCGCCCTTCGACGCACCTTTCACCAAACCGGCAATGTCGACGATTTCCACCGTAGTGGGCACGATGCGCCCGGGGTTGACAAGCTCGGCCAACTTGGCCAGACGTTCGTCGGGTACGGTGATGACACCCACGTTGGGTTCTATGGTGCAAAAGGGAAAATTGGCAGATTGTGCCTTGGCGTTGCTCAGACAGTTGAAGAGGGTGGACTTACCGACATTGGGCAGTCCCACAATTCCACATTGAAGACTCATTGGGGATGAATATTAATGATGATTTTATATACGTTGCAGCCGGATCTTTTTCCTTTACCGGAATTTCTCTATCCGACAACAAGTGCGGTAATTATGGTTTGTTTTTGATTTTTCTAGTAAACTGGAAAACCACCGCGCCAGCGAAAAGAAGCAATACGATGGCTATAGCGGTGTAAGCAATGACATTAGTCGTTGCCACCGTGGCCGGATGGAAATCAAGCACAACTTTGTGATTGCCCGCCGGAACCTTGATGGCACGCAGCAAGTAGTTCACGCGGCCCACCTCTACGGCTTCGCCATCCACAGTAGCCGTCCAGCCGGGATAATATACTTCGGAGAACACTACAACGCCACCCTTTTCCGACGAGATGTCATAGTGCAGTTCGTTCGGTTCGTATTTTGTCAGTTTCACAGAACCGTTGCCCAGCGGAGAACCTTCAAGAACATGACGGAACTCCTCATCGGCTATGGCTGCATGCTTTGTATCCAATCCTGTGAGTGCGGACATTTCCTCATCGGCGCCTTTCACGAATTTCACGTTGTTGACAAACCAACCGTTGCCATTGGCATGGTCATTGCATGCCACCACCAGATTGTTGCCATTACCAGGAAGAATAACATATTTCATGTTAAGCATGTTCAGAACAGGACACAAACTGTCTGCCAATAAGGCCATTTCTGCGCCTGGCTCTTGGAATATCCCTTTTCCCAAGCTGCTGATTTCAGGAACCAGCTGACGGTCGATAAGGTCTTGGTAACGCTGTAGTTTGGCGGCATGATATCCGCCGATGCTGTGGTGCCAGTAGCTCGTGGCGTTTTCGTTAAACGTCTGCCCCGTTGACAGATTGAGCACGCGGTAATAAGATTTATCGCGGAGTATCAGCTCATCAGCCGGAGTCTTCTGAAGGAATTTTCCAGTCTGTGCCACGGGATCCGTGAAGTTCTTCTCAACATTCAGATATTCCCGGTTGACGCTCCACATATCGGCCAGTGACACTGCTCCGAGCAAAACGCAGGCAGCCCAGGCCGGGAAACGTTTCCAGCGAGCGGCACAGAACAAGATAATCCCACTAATAAAAATAATCAGCAACGAGCGGCCGGCACTGGCCGACAATGTGCTGTGACGCACAGCAGTCAATGCGTCCGTGTAGCTTTGTGCGAAATCCTTTCCGATTACTTCTGCAATGGACTCCATAAATGGAAATTCGTTGGCAGAAATACAATTGCCTGCCAGACTAGGGAACATCCAGAACAGGAGGCACACGCCGGCGCTCAGAACAGTAGCAGCGGCAAAACCGGCTTTTCCACGCGTTGTACGGAGTATTTCCCTATTTTGGAAAATACGCGCCAGCGCCATGATGCCTAAGAGTGGCATGGTAAATTCCGCAATGACGAGAGCCGATGATACGGTGCGGAATTTATTGTACATAGGCAGATGGTCGATAAGGAAGTGCGTAACGGCCGGCACGTTATGCCCCCAGGCGAAGACAAGAGACAGAATGGTAGCGGCGGCTAACGCCCATTTCATGGGGCCTTTCACAATGAACAGCCCCAGTATGAAAAGGAAGCATACGAAAGCTCCGACATATACGGGTCCTACCGTCATAGGCTGATTGCCCCAGTATTGTGTCACGCCGGGCGGTTGCGGTACACCCTGTTGTGCCAATTGCTGAACGTAGGGCAAGAGTTGTGCCTGCGGATCGTCGTATAAGTTTTCCTCTGTCAGGGCCGGTTCGCCCGAACCGCCTCCTTTGTATCTTGGGATGAGGAGCGTGAGGGTTTCGTCTACGCCGTAACTCCACTGCGTTATATAGTCAAAATCCAGTCCGCCGCTTTTGTCGGCTGCTGTAGCTTCGGCAGGTTCCGCATCCTTTGCCGGAAGGGGCGACAGTTCAGTGCCTCCACGCATGGTATGCTTGGCGTAATCGTAAGTGTGGTAGATATTCGGCAGATTGGCCGCCACTCCGAGAAGTCCCGCCACAAGAATGACGCCTGTGGCTTTTGCCCAGCGCGAGAGGCTGAGGCGCGTTGCGGGAAATGCTTCTCCGCTGTTTTGCGCGGCATCGGTCTTTTTCTTCGAACGCAGGGCCTGTATGAGATAAGCCAGTACGATGAAGAACATTACGAATCCGAAATAGTAGGTCATCTGTACGTGGTTGGAAAGTATCTGAAAGGCCGTGAAGAGTGCGGTCACCGCTCCTCCCAATAGATATTTTCCGCGATAACAGAGCACGAGCCCGCCGATAGTGGGCGGCACGAAGGCCAGTGTCATGACTTTCCAGATGTGCCCTGCACCTATTATAATAAAGAAGTAAGAGGAGAAAGTCCATAATATGGCTCCAAGCGCCGCGAGGTAGGGCTTGAAGTCAAATGCCCGCAGCAGGATGTAGAAACCCAACAGGAATACAAACGTATAGCACATGACGCCAGTCATGCCCAATTCGTAAATACCCGCCACCTTTCCCAGAAACTGCGTGGCACTGTAGGATGGCGCCATCTGGTAAGTCGGCATACCGCTGAACTGTGAGTTTGTCCATCGTGTGGTTTCTCCGTCATGGCTCTCGTAATATTCCGTCAGCTCACGTCCCTGCCCGATGGAGGCGTCGGTGTCGTGTCCGCCCAAAACCATACCTTGTGATACCGGTTCCTGAAAGTAGGCAAATCCTACGAGAAGGAAAAGCACCACCATAGCGATGTCCATCAGAATGGTCCTGCTGTTTTTTTTGAGAAAATCGTTCATTGGTCGTTTTCTTTATTTTAGTTGTTTCCACCTGAGACTTTCCGTTTAATAGCGGTAGTGTTCCGCTTTGTATGGTCCTTCCACCGGTACGCCGATGTAGTCGGCCTGTGCCTGTGTGAGACGTGTGAGATGTACGCCGATACGCTCCAGATGGAGACGCGCCACTTCTTCGTCGAGATATTTCGGCAGACGGTAAACGCCTACGGGATAATCTTTTTTGAAGAGTTCTATCTGTGCCAATGTCTGATTGGTGAAAGAGTTTGACATAACGAAGGAGGGATGCCCCGTAGCGCATCCGAGGTTGACCAGGCGTCCGTCGGCCAGAAGGGTTATGCGGTGTCCGTCGGCAAAGCGGTAGCTGTCTACCTGCGGTTTGATGTTTGTCACTTCCACGCCCGGCAGCCTCTTGAGAGCCTCCACCTGTATTTCGCTGTCGAAGTGACCGATGTTGCATACGATGGCCTGGTCGGGCATCGCCTCCATGTGGCGGGTCGTTATGACGTCAATATTGCCCGTTGTGGTTACGAAGATATTGCCCTGTGGGGCTGCTTCGTCCATGGTCAGCACTTCGAATCCCTCCATGGCTGCCTGAAGTGCGCAGATGGGGTCGATTTCCGTAACTATGACACGGGCGCCGTAGGAACGCATGCTTTGCGCGCATCCCTTGCCCACCTCGCCGTAACCGGCCACTACACACACCTTGCCGGCTATCATCACATCGGTGGCGCGCTTGATGCCGTCGGCCAGACTCTCACGGCAACCGTAGAGGTTGTCGAACTTCGACTTTGTCACAGAGTCGTTGACGTTGAAAGCCGGAAAGAGCAGCTCGCCACGTTCCAACATTTGGTAGAGACGGTGCACGCCGGTGGTTGTCTCCTCACTCACGCCCCGCATGCCTTTGGCCAGTTCGGTCCACATGCCTGGCCGCTCCTTCAGTGTGCGCTTGAGGATGTTTTTCAGCTCAGCCTCATCGCCGCTCGCCGATGGTGTGTCGAGTGCGGCAGCATTCTTTTCGGCCTCTACGCCCAAGTGTATCATAAGAGTGGCATCGCCGCCATCGTCCACGATAAGATTGGGCAACTGTCCGCCTGCGAAGTTCATGGCCTGCAGGGTACACCACCAGTAATCGGCCAGCGTCTCGCCCTTCCAGGCATACACGCCCACCCCCGCTTGGGCTATGGCCGCTGCGGCATGGTCCTGCGTGGAATAGATATTGCACGAACACCAGCGCACTTCCGCGCCGAGAGCCACGAGGGTTTCGATGAGTACGGCCGTCTGTATGGTCATGTGGAGCGAGCCCATCACTCGGGCTCCTTTAAGAGGCTGCTGCCCGGCATATTTTTCGCGAAGGGCCATGAGGCCGGGCATTTCGTGCTCGGCTATTTCTATTTCCTTACGTCCGAAGTCGCAGAGCGACAGGTCGGCCACCCGATAGGGCTGTTCTGTAAACAATTCTTTTTCCATGTGTTTCGTTTGTGCATTTATTTCCAATTTGCAAAGTTAGCGCTTTTGATTGAGAATTACCGCTTTGCAATGCAATAAAATATATGGTTTTCTCACTGGGGAGGGAATGGTCAAGACTTTAACATATTTAACTTTCCGCAACAATTCCGAGTGTTAAAACATAGGTTGTAAGTAGTGTGGAAGAAAAAGTCCGTATCGGAATTTCAACACGAATACTTGGAATTTAAATTCGGATACGGGGAATTTCAGGAAGAAATTCGCCGGTTTTCTCTTTGATTCCGGCTGAAAAATACTGAAAAAGCGGGACTTCCGTGTGGAAAATCCCGCTTCGCTGTTACAAAGATATGACATTTTCCGGCGGAAAGCAAATTGTGTTAAAAACCTCAGAAAGCAAAATCCGCAATAAAATCCATGAAAAGACAGCCACGCAAACGGCGCCCTTCACCGGCAAGTGCATTATCCTTTTTCCACAAATGAAAGAAATAATGAGACATTATTATTTTTCCGTCCTTAAAATATAATCAAATTGCATAATAATATGTATCTTTGTCACCAAGTAAAATAAAAAAACAAGAACATGTCATGAAAAAAGTTGACAAATTAGACCTGAAAATCCTTCAGATCATCTCAGTGGATGCCCGTGTCCCCTTTAAAGATGTAGCCGAAGTTTGCGGCGTGTCGCGTGCCGCCATTCATCAGCGCGTGCAGCGCCTCACCGAAGCCGGTGTCATCACCGGTTCAGGCTATAACGTCTACCCCAAACACATCGGCTACAGCACCTGCACCTTCGTTGGCATCACGCTCGAACGCGGGTCAATGTACAAGGAAGTGGCCGCCGAGCTGCTCAAAATTCCCGAAATCGTGGAATGCCACTTCACAACCGGCCACTACACAATGCTCGTCAAGCTCTATCTGCGCGACAATGAACACCTTATGGACCTGCTCAACAACCGCATACAGGAAATAAACGGTGTCATATCAACCGAAACACTCATCTCGCTCGAGCAAAGCTTCACCCGCCAAGTACCCATCATCATTCCCGGAGAGGAAGAAAACAAAAACCTGCGCGCCGCACGCGAGTATGCCGCCCATCTGGCAGAAACAGCCGCCTTGGCCGACGACCCTGACGGCGATGACAACGCGTCCGAACAACGAAGCCGCCGAAAAACCGAAAACTGAAATACCGCACAGAAGAAACTCCTCCTCCGCCATTCCCGCACCACGGACCGGCAGGGGGATTTTTTTCTTTCGGCCAACGAAGATAGCGAACCCCTAAAACTTCCCCACACATGCTTCACTACGAAGGAATCCTACTAGGCCTCTCCACCTTTATAACCATCGGTATATTCCATCCCATCGTCATCAAAACAGAATACTACTTCGGCACACGCCCGTGGTGGGTATTCCTGCTGCTCGGAGCCGGCTGCGCCGTTGGCGCGCTTTTCATCGAAAGTCTTTTCTGGAGCGCCCTTTGCGGCATAATAGGATTCTCCTCCCTCTGGACCATCAAGGAACTCTTCGAGCAGGAAGAACGCGTGCGCAAAGGCTGGTTCCCCAGCAATCCCCGACACCGGTCAAACCGCCGTTCCGGCAAATAACGTCCCGCGGCAATCCCTCATCCACAAAAGCCCGCCCCATGACAACATTCGACACCCACTCGCGCCACAAAGCACTCACATCACGTTTCCCCAACCACAACGTCCGGCCGCTCATCGGCATCAGCGGCAACTTCGGCGCCGCCGGCTGCGAACTGGCCGAAGGCTACTACAGCAGCATCGAACAGGCCGGCGGCATCCCCGTAGTAC
>NZ_BEWW01000288.1 GCF_002933955.1 Prevotella sp. MGM2 | reverse complement strand
GCGGGACTTTCTTATGGAAAGTCCCGCTTTTTCGGTGTTTTTGAGGTGTGTTTGCAGATATTTTAGCCGTATTTTTACTGTAATTTCTCCGTATTGCAATTTAAATTCCAAGTATTCGTGTTATTTTTTCAATACGGACTTTTAAAATTCTCCGTATCGGAGTTTGAAAAACGGGTGACGAAAATGTAATGGAAAGTTAAAAATGTTAATCTTTCTGTGTCTCTAGATGGCGTGGAATATTAAAAAATCCCCATTCTTCTTTATATAAGAAAAATGGGGTGTTGTCACAATGTTTTATTAGGAATTATTAATGGTGCCGGCCTGTTGATTTCAGAGATTTAGTTTGATGCCGGCAGAAAGCGATTTGAAACTTGGGCCGAAATTAGTGTTCAGCATATTGCAGGGACTGTATTTCACGTAAACGCCAAGACCTTTCCAGCCGAATCCTGCCGTCAGATCCACAGTTACGGGCTTTTGGTGGATATGTTTGTCCATATCTTTGATTTTCTGTCCGTCCAGTTTATATCGTGTCTTGATACTGGCATAGGTGTTGACGTTAAGAATGGCGCCAAGGTCTATTGAGAAGTTTTTTGTCAGGTCGTAAGAGTATGTAAGAGGAAAGGTCAGGCTGAATATTTTTATGCGCGAAAAATGAATGTCGGCTCCTTCGGGATAACTGTCTGTAACGATGAAGCCATTGTTGTCTTTCACAAAACGCGAGTGTCCGGTCATGCGGTAATTGCGCCAGTTGATACCGAAACCGATGGAGAAGTCACTGCGGTGCGTTCGCGACAAGGTGTGCAGACTTAGGATGTCGGCTCCGATTTCGTAGGATGATGCCATGTCTATGTCCATGTAGTCGGGTGCTTTCAAGGCTGTGACAAAACCGAAATGGATGCTGCCGCTTCTGATTTCGTGGCGATGACTTCGGGATTTCTTTTTCTTCTTAAAGGGAAGGGAGAAATCCCATGCGCCACTATGCTCGTTGATGAAAGTTATGTCGTTGTTTGTCAGAGTCTTTGTGTACTTGAATTCGTAATCCTTGCTAGTTGCACTACCTTTTATCTGTACTTGTATCAGATGGTCGTTTTCGGTTACGACAACTTGATTGGGCGATGCTACGTCGGCTATCGTGTCGTTTGCTTCGGTCGCAGTGGCTGCAATGGAGGTCATTGCGGCCAGCAGGAATGTCATTGTTTTTTTCATGATAGGGGTGTTCCTTTTTGGTTATGGTGTGTTTTTTATTTTGCAAAAGTTTTCCGCAAATCCTCGATGCTTGCCGTTCCTTCCATGTAGATGAGTGTCAGCGTAGGTTTGCCGCCTTTTCCTAAGGCGTTGTTACGGTAAAAAATGTAGCGGTTGAGAGGCTTTTTGCTGAGAGGGGGCAGCCTGTAGAATCCGTAGTACAAGCGACCGGCTTTTAGTTCTGTTTCCTTGTCTGCAGCCAGTCGGGTGTCGTTACGGACCAATTGCTCGATGTACTGCCCGTCTTTGCCTGTGCCCGACACTGTGAGACTGCGGAAAAGGGTGAGTCCGTATTGACTGATTTGTCGGCCTTTTAGGAGTACTTCGGTGGCATCTTTGTGGTGCTGGTACTTTCCACCGAACAATTCTTCGATATGCAGTCCTTTTTGTGCAGTCAGTGGCAAGGCGGCCGTCAGTGTCAGAACTAATGAGAGAATAATTTTTTTCATTTTCTTGCTGTCTTATTCTTGTTCCAGTGTTTCAAACATAGCGGTTAAAGCGGCGGCAGCTGACCACATGCGGCGTTTTGAAGGGCGATTTTTGGTCCTGTTCTTGATTGGAGACACCTGTTTCTGCTCCAAGTTGCGGCCTGTAGCGATAAAACCCATGACTGCTCGTAATTCGTCATATTTTCTATTGTTTCCGGCCGGAGAGCAAAGGAAATGCCGCAGGATATTTTCTTCTTTGTCAGAGGTTTTGGCCTCAAAGTAGCGGACCGCCAGTTCATCGGCTTCGGCAACAGTGGGAATATTGGATTTATGCTGCGTTTTTTTGGGGGGGATATCGGCTCGTTTCATAAGCTGTCTGTTTGCTGTCTGTAACATTCTCTGATGGTTTTTCTCGCTCTTGACAATTGCATCCTGACGGCTGTCTCCTGCATGTTCAGAGCTTGTGCTATGGTTTCAAAACTTTCACCCAGAAACTCCTTGCGTTTTAGGATTTCGCGTGCCGTCGGTGATAATTTTTGGTCTATGAGGGTTTCAACGCGGCGATATAGTTCTTCGCGTTCGGTTATCGCTTCTGTCTCGTTGTCAAACGTCAGCTCATGTTCCTCATCCAGTTCGTTTATCGGGAAGCGTTTGCGCTGTCGCAGGGTGTCTATGCTCAGGTGTTTTACAGTGGTTGTGAGCAAGGCTGCCGCTTCGTTTTCTGTTTTGATGCCATCGCGTTTGGACCAAAGCCGGCAGAAAGCATCTTGCAAGGTATCGGCGGCTTCATCATCGTTGCCCAGTATGGCTCCGGCCATGCGGTGCAGCCTTCTCTTCAGGCGTTGGAACGCCGGCAGAATGGGGGAGATGTTTGCGTCGTGCTCTTGCTTCATTTTTTATTGTTTCTGTTTAGATAACGCAAAGGAAAGGGATTTGTAACGTAAAAGAAGAAATTTTTTTAAGTTTTTCTTTTGAAATACTTGAAGGGCGTGAGGTTTTTTGTAAGTTTGCAAAGTCTCGCCGGACTATTTGTCCGTAAAGAGGCGTGAAAACTTTATTAATTATCGTGTTGATGATTCGAAAAATGTTAGCGGCTCTTTCGTTTTTGTACTTTAGTGTGGCTGCTATGGCTTCTTGTGTTTGTGACATGTCTGAAGCTGGTGTCACCGGCGATATTGTCGTAATTGGTCAGGCATTACCCGAATTTTCTGTCGCACTTTCCGATGGCCGTGTGGTAACTCCGGAAACTTTTGCCGGACGTCCGGCTGTCATTGTGTTCTTCAGTACCGAATGTGTGGATTGCCGCAAGGAACTGCCTGTCATTCAGCGATTGTATGAAGAAAGAGGCGATGCTGCCGGTTTTGTATGTATCAGCCGCGCGGAAGGCGAGGGTAGTGTGGAAACTTATTGGCATACGCACGGATTGACGTTGCCTTATAGCGCGCAGACTGACCGTGAGGTCTTCCATCTTTTTGCTCGTGGTACGATTCCTCGTGTTTATGTCTGTGATGCGGAAGGCACGGTCAGAGCGGCTTTTGCCACAAAAGTGACGTATAAGAAATTGAAAACAGAATTGGATAATTTGATTGCGAAAGATTAAATAAAAAATAATATCTCGTTTTATATGAACGTCTTTTCATTGAAACTCCGCCTCACGGCGATGAATTTTCTGGAGTTTGCCGTGTGGGGTGCTTATCTAACCTCTATGGGCAGTTATCTGGCCAAGGCCGGCTTGGTTGAGTATATAGGATGGTTTTATGCCGTACAGGGTGTGGTTTCTATCTTTATGCCCGGATTGATGGGGATCGTGGCTGATAGATGGGTGCCGGCCCAACGTCTTTTGGGGCTTTGCCATATATTGGCAGGTTTGTTTATGGGAGCTGCATCACTTTATGCTGCCGGAACAGAAGGGGGCGCTTTGGGTATGGCAACCTTCTTTACACTCTATACCTTTAGTGTAGCTTTTTATATGCCTACGCTCGCTTTGAGTAATTCTGTCGCGCTTAATGGATTGGCACGTGCAGGCTTGGATACAGTCGCAGCGTTTCCGCCTATTCGCGTGTTCGGTACCATTGGTTTTATTTGTACAATGTGGATTGTGTCGCTGATGCATTATGAAACCACATCCGGCCAATTTCTTGTGTCGGCTGCGCTCAGTTTGTTACTTGGCCTTTATGCACAGACTCTTCCCGGATGTCCTACTAGTAAGGGGGGGGAACGCCGGTCGCTGAAACAATCTCTCGGACTTGATGTGTTTTTTCTTTTCAAGCAGAGACGCATGGCTGCCTTTTTCCTTTTTTCTATGCTCCTTGGGGTATCGTTGCAGATTACTAATGGCTTTGCCAGTCCGTTTATCAAGGAATTTGAGAATGTTGCCGCGTACGCCGGCACGTTTGGTGTGGAATATACAGGTATGCTCATATCATTGTCACAGATCAGTGAAGCGTGTTGTGTTCTGCTCATTCCGTTCTTTCTGAAACGTTTCGGCATGAAGCGCGTCATGATGATAGCCATGTTGGCATGGGTGCTCCGTTTCGGCTTCTTCGGTTTTGGCAATCCAGGGGAAGGTGTGTGGCTTTTTGTCCTTTCTATGCTGGTTTATGGAGTGGCTTTTGATTTTTTCAACGTATCCGGTGCTCTGTTTGTGGACCAAAGTACCTCGCCCGACATACGTTCAAGTGCTCAGGGATTGTTTATGATAATGACTAATGGTCTTGGTGCCAGTATCGGTACGCTTTCTGCTCAGGCTGTCGTAAATCATTATGTGACGGAAGGAATGTCTCCGGAGCAGAAAATCGTCGGTTGGCAAACTTGCTGGTATATCTTTGCCGCTTATGCCCTTGTTGTTCTTCTTCTCTTTGCAGTTGCATTTAAGGAAAAAGAGGCAAAAGCAGTTTGATCTCCTTGAAATACCTTGCCGATAGGAAAGAATATCTTTTTATGAAGACTCCGTAATCTTCGAAGCCCTGTTACATTGTTTTATCAGTGTGACAGGGCTTGGTGATTTGTCTTACAAGGAAAATAAAAGGTATTATATCATGGAAGGAAGAAGAGGGAGTGGTATAAAGGGCTGATCATTTGATTTCTATGTCAAGATGGGCAACCAATCCACGCAGTCCGTATTCGGAAAAAATCGTTTTCTTGATACGGCAAGTATCAGGATTGATGCTGAAGTTGAAGGCTGAGGAAAAATCGGCCTTCTCCAGATTTGCTTTGAAGAAAGACGAACGTTCAAGATTACATCGTTCGAAAACAGATAGGGACAGATCGGCTTCATCGAAATACCCTTCGTATATTTGGCAGTCGCTAAACCGGCTTCTCCGCAGTTTAGTACCCGTAAGGTTGCAGTAGTCGAGAAGAGAGTTTACGAAGGTCAGATCTCCTGAGAATTTGCTGATTTCCGTTAGGTCGACCCCGGTGAGTTTGCAGTCGGTGAAAGTTACTTCCCGGAGGGCGTTCTTCCATTTGGATAGGGCAAGATTACACGTTCTGAACGTGCATTTTTCAAAAACAGTGTTCAGGATAGTCCGGTTGGAGAAGTCGCATCCGATAAATGTACAGTTGTGATATTCGTCATCGGCTTCACTGGCATTGAAAGCGATGTTCTCAAAGCATTGGTGTTCTGTCATGTTAATGAGTAGTGGGGCGGTTGTTTCAAGGATAAAAGCTTTATTGAAAAAAGGTGTCAAAAAGTGAAATAAGGCAATAACTTTTGAATATGGTCCGTTGAAAATTCGTTGTAGAGTTGCAAGTCGTTCCAGCTTTTTAATCGGCCGTATTTTCGGCGGTAGTCGAAAATGATTTTTACCTGTTCATAATTAAGATAAGGATGGCGGACCAGCTGCCTGAAACTGGCTTCGTTGACATTCATGCGGTGCAGTTCCGGTTTCATCTCTATAACAAACCATCGCTCGATGCCCTGAGGAAGACCTTCAACTTCTTTTATTTGGTGGGCAGACACAAATCCTCCCAGCCGTTCACGGTAGCGGCAAATCTTTCCGGCATAATAGCTGCCGATGCCAGGAATATGCTTCAGCATCGTCGTGTCGGCTTTATTCAGGTCGATGACAGTACCTTCCGCATATTTTTCGGTTTGCGGAAAATGCCGTGTTGTCTTCTTGGCTGTGTCTTCCGTTGTGTGATGTCCGTTGGGTTCTTTGTCTATACGGATGAAGGGACGCAGTCGTTTGAAATCCTTGTCGCTCAACCCATAGAGTCGTGAAAAATCATCGGATGAACGCCATTTCCCGCCTTTATTGCGGTACTTCATGAGGTTGCGGATCTGCCAAGGGCGCAATCCTAGTCGCAGCAGTGTGGCAGAGTCGGCCGTGTTAGGATTGAAAGGGAATGTTTCGGGAGCCTGTTGGCGGTTGAGGTGCCGGTGGCGCAAACTGTCAGCTGCGGAGCGTTGTTGCATTTGCCGGTTGAAGATGGCGAGTTCTTGTATTTCCGCCTCGGAAAGGTTGCCGCCGGTTGTGGCGCTTGTGCAATGGCGCAGCAACAGGCCGCCACCAATGATGATGGTGCTGAGAAGCATGGCCACAATGATGTGGCGGCCGTTGCGGTAATGTGGCATAAACTGGGAAAGAAGGGTTGGCGGTTTAACTGAATCCGGAGTCTTGGGATGGTGTGTACCGATTGGTGGGAGATTTTATCCTTTTGTTTGCGAATAGCCAGCCTTGTGGAGCAACTCCTTTACTGCGGGACGCACATCGCCTTGCAGAATGATTTCGCCATCCTTGGCGCTTCCGCCTGTCGAGAGTTTTGTTTTGAGCATTTTCCCTAGTTCTTTCAAGTCGTTGTCCGTTCCCACGAATCCCGTGACAATGGTTACCGTCTTTCCTTTGCGCCCCGCCCGTTCCATTTTTATGCGCAACTGCTGGGCGGCCGGGACTAAAGTGTCAGGTTCCTCATTCTCTGCGGCATCTTGATAGTTATAGGCTGGATTGGTTGAATACACCACGCCCAGCCGGTCTTTCCAGTCGTTCTTAGCCATGTAATTGTTGATTTTTCGGTTATAGTACCGGCTCATGCCGGTATTGTTGGAGTAGCGTTAAATTGATTGAGGCCGGAAGTCGAAGCCGGCTCTTACTGGTGTCTATGTGCAAAATTAATGATTATTTGGGTTAGTCTGCCGGTAAGTCTCTTTTTTTATTTTATTTGCGGTTGATGCAGGTTCGTGTTTTTCAGGTCGACCGGTGAGATGCCGGCATAAACGGGTATTTTAACATAATTTGCTTTTGGTCGAAAAATTTTGTATCTTTGTAACGGATAATCAATTATTCCGTATCTGATTGATACACATATAGCGAATGCTATGATAGAAAGTTGTTGGTAACGATTTGGCGACTTTGGAACTGCACTAATCTTCTGCATTATGCTTTGTCAAACAACTCTGATACAAAAGTAGCCAAATTCCTTGATTGAGCAAAGAATTGGGCTACTTTTTCAGTTATAATCCCCTTTTATAGTTATAAATAGTCGTAATAGGTCATATTTCAGTCATAATTTATGGATTACGACTTCAGGAACCAAGTTCGACCTTCAGGAGTGATTAATCCTTTTTCTTTCATCTCTGAAAGAATGTTACCCAACATTCGTTCTTGTTGCTCATGTGTCTTATTTTGCGGCAGGACTTCTTTCAAATAATCGAATATCGCATCACGCTTTGCTCCTGTAGAACCTGCGTTTTGCAAATACTGCAAAATCATTTGTTGAATTTTAGATTTGTCAAGACCTCTGTTACGTGTATATTCTGGTAATTGATGTGTCTTCTTTGCCACATCAAGCGAAATATGATATTCAGAAACATCTCCCTCTAATAAGCCCCTTTCCAATAGTGCCACTACATTGTCCTCCGAAATACGATGCCCTTTTTGTACGGCATCCAACAATATACAATCTTCCAATGTCAAAGTGTCATTTTCCTTTAAGAGTTTGGTATATTTCTCATTGATGGAATTACCATATATTTTTACGCCTACCTCTTTGTTCGTTGCATCTATTTCATAATCGGGCATCGGAAAATGACGACGCCACTGTTCGTTGAACATCTTCTTGATTCCTCGACTTACAGTGTCAATCATGTTAAAGTTCACCATTGCCCGGCAAAGACATTCATTTCTGAAATGACGCTGTGGTCCTTTGGTTGCCAATGCTTTTTGCAAAGTACCGGGAATGAAGCTACCTCCGTTTTCATAATACAGATATCCTGGATTTTCCACAAAATTGATACGTTGTTGCAGGGTGTAATCTTGATGCGCAATGGCATTGTGAAGTGCCTCGCGAATAGTATAATCATCATATTGCTTCATCGTATCAGGGAACAATGTTCCTCCAGGTAATTCTCTCATAGTCAGATTTCGTATTTTACCCAGAATCTGATCTACGGTCAAAATGAACGGAACTGTAAAATGTTCGTAATCTACAACCTCTTGATGTTCATCACGTAATGTCCAAGTTACCTCCGCCACAGCTGGACGAAGTTTAAAAACTGACACAGGCTTACCCAGAAGAATAATAGCAGCACGTGTCAATTTGCCATCAATCATGATACCGCTATTGCAAAGCAATTCTTCTACCGACCATGCGTCAATTTCTTCTGACGGGATTTTAGAAGCATGAACCTTTTTGAACATTACACGTGCCTTTGCAATAGCCAATTCGTCCAAGTCCGCCAATGTAGCATTGGGAACGATCTCGGCAGACCAATCCTTAGCTTCAAATATAGGTTCTTCAAGAATCGCATCCAGCCTTTCTTGAGTCATTTCTACCAATGAATCTTCCACACGTTGCCATGCCTTTTTGTGGGCATACACAGGACGTCGAGGCAAATGCTTGGGAATATGAATCACCCAAACTGTTTTCTGTGTATCCTCAGTTATATATTCATTGATACTCAAGCCTTCTGATGAAAGGTTTGTGCAATGTTCTATCAACTTCCAAACAGCAGACTGGGCATTTAGATTGAACTTCGTAAGATCTGTTCCCACTATCTCCAAAGTCTTGTCCTGCACACCAATCACAAGATGCCCACCTTCCATATTGGCAATGGCAGATACATATGAGATTACATCATTCTTTTCGTCTCCTGCAAAGGAGTTTTTCAAATTCTTCATCTCTTTCCATTCACAGCAGGCATTTTCCTGTGGGAATTCGCGAAGCAAGTATTGTTGAAGTTCTTTTGAAATCATAATTTTATTTTAAATATTCCTTGTACTCAGTTCTTAATTTCTGCCCAATCTCCGCTATTATGAGCACCTGGTTATCTATGGCATCGGCCAACATATGAGAGGCTTTTACTCTTTGCTCATGCAATGCCGCACATAATTGTTCTGCAAATTCAGACGGTTCAACTGTTGCTATCTTGTGCCCTATTTCAGCAACAAGAGTAAGTAATTTGTTTATGCAATCCATAGATTCTCTTCCATGATATTTCTTTTCTATGTCAGAAAAATCATAGTACAAGTAAATGGAATTCAACCGGCTTTCTGTTTCTTGAAATAGCTTGTTAGACTTCATACAAGCCACTTGTATTTTTTGTACTGTAATAGGATTACAATCTTTGTCATACTCTTTTAATGCAGTTTGAAGCATATAATACATATCAAGCGTTTCTTGATACCACGACATAGCTTTCTCAACTACCTCCAATTTACGTTGAAAGACCATAGTACGTAGTTCGCGGTTATGCTTAACTCTATCAGAGATAGCATTAATGATGGCTTGTATTATTATTGTAACTAACGAGCCTATTAAGCCGGCGGTAATGTATTGTTCCATAATAAATTGCACTTTAATTAAAGTAATTAATTTTTAATAATGGTATTACTATGATAATTAGAATAGTTTTAATTGTTTTTCCTCATCTTCTCTAATCTGTCTTTTGCGTTTACCTTCCGGTGTTTCAACAGGTTTGTCGTTTTCAAAATAATGATTGACTAATAAAACCTCATAGCCGGATATACGCACCTCTCCCTCTGCATTTATTTTTTTATGTGTTATTAAATGACAATTGATAGAGGACCCATTTTTGAATAAAACTTTACCAGTCTGAACCAAAGTTTTGAACTCGTTTGACTTCATTGTAAACGAAATCACTTCACCATTGTATATACCAGTCCATTTGTACTTCCCTTTTTTCAATACAGGAGATACAATCTCAATTATTGCATTTTCATCATTGTCCGGTTCTATTTCATCAGATGTCATGATATAATTAGGAAAATCCACCTTGCTTATTTCCTTTTGGAAATACATGTTTGATTTAGAAGCATCTGTAATAGAAACGGTAACTTTGTCTACTTTATTACAACCACTTATAGCTTCATAGTAATTGGATCTTTTTTTCTTTACAACATTTTCATCAATACTACGACTTAATCTTGCGGTTTCTGCTTCAATTTTGGCTATATCATATTTAAGTTCAGCTACCTTTTTCTGTTCCTTAAGTTGCTTTATCTCTTCGCTCTCAAACACTGACTGAATTGACATTCGGGTTAATTCATCCAAAGTGGTAGTAAGGGGAGTGCCAAGAACATTTGTTATAAGATAAAGTGCTACACCTACCTTAAGGGCGTTTTTGTCATTAGACTTGAATTTAAACCAACTACGCAATCCACCTTCACCAAGCGGTTCTGTTTCGATTTCAATATCAACTTTTAATTTCTGGGATATTTCTTTGGCAATACCAAGAAATTCGTATTCACACTTATTGAATACGATTGCATTCATAGTATGACTATTGTCATTAAACCAATAATGCAGTTCAATAGTATTTCCTTTTAAAACAGTTATGTCAGTCATTGTATTCCTTTTAGATTAAATGTACTTTAGCTAAGCCAATAAAATCTTTTCAATTTTATTTTAGATATTTGTCCAATATTTCTTGTTTCTTTATCGTACACTCACACATCTTTTGCTTTAGTTTAGCAATCTCATCTTCCATAAGCAATAATTGTCGGACTGTTTCATTCTGAATATCAATATTAGGTAACTTTATAGTAAGAGACTTCACTCTTTCTGTTGAAGCACGATTAGAACGAGAGAAACGCTCTGCCTCACCAGCTTTAAGGAGAGGATAAACCAAATATTTTGGATTAACAACGCTCTCATCTAATACTCTAATAACACCACAATGGTCGGTCGGATTAAAAGGTTTTTCTGCTTTTTGGAAACCTACCATCCAATCGCCATCAATACCCCATAGCACAGATGGTTTTGAAAAATCAGAAAGCACTGAGTGATTGGTCTTTCCAAATGGTTCGAATACATTGGCACTATAAACATCATACAAACCATCATTTACAATCTCAGATTTTAAAACACGGCGGCCAATTGATATATCGAATAAATCGGTTTGACTAAGAATTGTAAGGTTATGAGCCTGAGATTGAGATTGGTGCATTAAATTCTCAATATCTTGTTCAATCTTTATCATACAAAATGTAGCATTATTATAATCTACGTCAACAGCATCAAATTCAGAAGTTAATTTATCAATAATATCATCTGGTACGTTTGGAATAGGCATTTGAGTATAGAAAAATTCAGGTACTCGTCGATGACCGCTTGCTCCAGTCATGTTTGTTGCTGCTATTTTTCTAACTTCTTCTCTGTTTAAATACTCAAATAGAAATTTTGAACGATTCCTTGAAGATGTTCTAAATACGTGATATTCTGTACTTCCAAGTCCTAAACCGTTTGTTAAGCCTTCTGCTAAACAGCATTTCCCATTTTCCATACATGGAGTGATCTTCGCAATAAGGACATCATTCTCTCTGAAATTCGTATATCCACCAGAAGATAATTCTTGAAGACTTTTTTCTTCCATTTTATTAATTCTTCCAAATCCCAATGATGACATTTCAATAAACGAGACTTGGGTTAGTGGATCAATGCCTCTAAGCTCTTCTTTAGAAGGGTTGATAGCCGTACAGTATTTTTTTAGTGGAATTATCTCATACTTACTTTCGACATTCATCTTCAGTGATGCCTTCAATTTTATAGATTTGTCAAATGCAGTCTGTTTAAACTCTATCAAATCATAGAGATTACTTATTGAAAGAATCTCAGGCATATCATCAGGAATAGAGACTTCTTCTCCAAGATAATTGGATCTGATGATAGAATTTATTTTAGCCATATCATTATAATCTTGAGGATTAAAAAGTGGTGTCTGAATACCTTTTATACCTTCAATTTGGTGTAGTGTGTCATCTTCTTCACCATTGCCTTCATCATCATCCAAATTTTGTTTTGCTACATTTAGATACTTAATGCCCTCATTTCCTTTGCTGTCGCTCCACTCATACCCGAGGAATCGTTTCATATTTGCTGTTCCTGATGGCGATTTCACTATAACCACAGGATTCGGAGTTGTCTTAGCCAAAATGAAATAGTAAACTTTTTCTTTTTCAATGGCAATGATGAACTGCAAGAAAGCCTTTGTTTCTTGCTTTTTCTTTTCTTCTTCGGGCAATCTTTTATAAGCTTGAGTTTTTTGACGACTGATAAATTTAGTTCTTATTTCCTTTGCTTGGTCACAAACGCCTTTCATGGCATTACGTTGATTGCCAAAGAATGATGTATGATAGGCTTGTATAGTTTCATGTTCCAAGAATTTATCAGTCATACTTCCAGCCAAGAAAGCACGATAGTCCTCCCATTCAAATCCACAATAATCACAATATGCTTTTAGTATGTCTATGTCATCATAAATTTCATTGGATTCACAGTTCTCATAATTACAGAACCAACAATCCACTCTGTTTTTATAATGCTCAGCATCAGGAGTATTAGTTTCTTTCCTTCGCAAAAACATCGTGATGGTATTAGTTCCTGTCTTACCAAATGTACCACTACCAAATTCAACCAATGCCACTATGTCGAATTGCTGAAGAATGATTTCACGAACTTTTGCGTATATGCCACCCTTATTCAAAACAGAAACAGGCAAAATAATACCAGCCACACCACCGGCTTTCAACAATTGGGCAGCACGTTCGATAAAGAATATCTCTATTGCATTGTTTTTGGCTATATTGAGGTTATCGTTGAAAAGCGAATATTGCTTTCGTTGTGTTTCTGTTAATGTCTCTAAGAAGCCTTTGACAGAATAAGGTGGGTTGGCAATCAACACATCGTATGTCCCTCCTTTCACATTGTCATTTGGAATAAGTGCATCTGAATAGATTATCTTTGTTTCATCATGACCATACATAAAAGCAGATACTTTTGACACCTTTGATAGGCGATACTCTTTTTCTATGCCAGTAATGTGAGCATAAAACTCATTCAGTGGTATAGAAGGACGATATTTTTCTACATAATCTTTTATTTGTACAGCATACTCTGTCAAGAAATGACCAGCACCACAAGCATAATCAATAGCAGACGGTATATCTTCGCAGTTCTTTATAATCTGTTCTAAGGGCAAAGAAGAAACGAGAAAACGCACTATTGGCATAGGAGTAAAGAACTGGCCCTCACTCTGCTTGACACCTTTATTCAAGAAGCCTTCAAATAAATCACCCAACAACTGGTTCTGGTCTGAATCCTTCAGTTTAATGTCTTGCAGCATCTTGACCACTTTGAGCAAAATAGCTGCATTTTGTTCGAAAAGTTTCTTGTTGTGCACACTGATAAATGAAAAATCATTATCAGAGAAGAACTTTAAAGCACGAAAGTATCCAATAATGGTTTTCTTGGTTGCATCAGGATCATTCTTGAATCTACGGAATGCCTTTTCTATTTCACTGTTTTCAATATAAGTTACGTCTTCATTCAGAAAACGCTTCATGCCATCACGATAAAGTTTTTGCAATCTATCTTGCAGTCGATAATAGTCATCGTATGCAGCTCCTTTCCAATAAAAGCTCAAATCATCGGGGTTGTTAGTTTCGTCAACAACTTTAGCTAGGAAAAGATTCACTAATTTGTCAAAGGCATTTTCATGTCCTCCCACATTATGTTGACGTAATATCAAAGCGAATTCATTGTATTTCTTCTGGATGGCATCGTTATCTACAGATTTCAAGTCTCTGATTGTATATTTACTTTTTCCAATTCTGTAAGGCTCTATATCCTCTTCAAACAGTCCTCGCGTAGAATAATCATCATGATAGGTTTCATGCCATACATTATAAAGTTGCTTGTTGTTTGTCGCATCTTTGTAGCTCCTATCGGAATCCTCATTCGTAAGTTTCTCTTCGTTATCCTGGACGTTAATAAGATGATAGTTCTGTTCTATCTTTCCGTCTAAAATATCAGCAGTGTAAAGACAAAGAAATTTTGTCGCACGTTCTTGTTGATAATAGCTGAATAATTGAGCACCATCTTCTTTTGTGTCGTTCCATGCTCCATCAAACTCTCGTCCCCACGTCTTACATTCTATTATTAACAGAGATTCCTTGTCTTCGTTAGATCCATCGAATCCTCCATTTTTAAACGTTCTTACCCAAACGTCTGCATAACCACCTTTTGCACTATGCCCTAGTTTCCACGTAGGCTCCAATTCTATATGGCAAGGACTATAACCTTTCCATAAAAGGCGGTCTACACAATGCAACACAACAAGATTCTCTGGTTCTAAGAGATTACAAGTTGTTTCACGGCCAACAGTAATTCCACATTCTCTGTAATAAACGTGCCCATCACCACTAATATCTACCTTTAATGGCTCACTTACATTCATGTATCTCTTAGAGTAAACGTTATTATCTTGTTCAAACTCCAGTAATGAAAGAAGTTCTTTGATATTACTTTTGTCCATGTCATTTTATTTTAAAGAGACTAACAAATTCTGCACATCAACCTCCAATAAGGTTGCAATTTTCACCAATGTAGCCAAATCCGGTTGGGCCACATTTGAACACCATTTAGACACAGTTGACGGATTTTTCCCTAATTGTTCTGCCAACCATTTGCCTGTACGTTTCTTTTCTACAAGCACTATTTTAAGACGATTTATATCTTCCATTATAATCAATCTATTGAATTTAACGCAAAGGTATTTATTTTATTGAGAACAAAAGAATATTTGCTCAAGAAAAATTTTCAACTTACTAATTCTTCCGACTTCGGAGGAAGAAGTTCGCGGAATGCGGCAGGTTTTCGGGAGTAACCCGAAAGGTTTTGAGTTACTCAAAACATACCTTGCTGTGTTTGGAAGAACACAAGTCCAAATTTTCAACTTGTGGTTTGTGAATGGTGGGACTGCCATAGCATAGGCAAACAATATGGCAGTTTGTCAAATTTGCAGGCAATAAGGCTGTATAACCCGCATGTGTGCCTACCGTATAGCCGGCAGGTCAGCAAGCCGACCGGTCTGTGGTAAATATAGAATTGCTGTTTCTTTGAGGGAGGGATTCTTCCTCCTAAAAAAGAAACGGATAGCAAAGCTGTCAATGCTCTACTATCCGTCTGAATTTCCTGTTTCCCATCGGTCGGTCATCTCCTCTATGGGTACTTTATATGTGCGGACTTGAAAGATGCAAGTTTTTTCGGATCAATACTCTCGAAGAATGAGAGGAAGATTGTTCCGAAAACGGTTTGCCGCTTGAACTTGCAGGTTTCATAAACGGTTCGCACATTTCTTTGTACCCATAGAGGAGATGACCGACCGATGGGAATTGACAAAAAGGTACGTATGAATGATATCCTCAATTTAAGCCATACTTACTTTTATTCATACATTCGTGCGTACGCACATTCAAAAACAGAATTTGGCTTCTTAAATTGGTTGTGAGTTTGTTCATTACACACTCTCTTACCTTGTATGCTCCCAATGTATTCAATCGAAAGGATAGAGCAATAATCATCGGGAGTGCATAAACATCTATGCTTATTCCATTGTATAATTTGATACACCTTTGTACCTCACATTCATCAAGGATTCTGTTTTTGTATATGGCTTTGATATTGGCCTTCAAAGTCGGATACATGATGCCGAATAGTTCTACCAGTTCGTTTGTACTCATCCAAATGTCATTGTTCGTTGTGCTCGGGAAATGGATTCTTCCGTATTCATCCATTGTTATTATATTTCTTTCTTGTTTCATCGTTTCTTGGTTTTAGAGGTTGTTAAATGGCTTTACAAATAAAACTCTCCATCGATTCGATCTGCTTGGATAGGTTCTCGATGTCGGTACTTACTTTCTCGGCTGTAATCTTTGCATAGATTTGAGTGCTGCGTATGCTTGTGTGTCCCATTAACTTGGACAGTGTTTCAATGGGTACTCCATTGGATAAGCAAATGGTTGTTGCATAGCTGTGTCTGCTTTGATGCCAGCAAACATTCTTGTTGATTCCGCATAATTTGGCTACAGCTTTAATTCCATGTCGGCAATTGGCATAACAGGGTACAGGCAACAATTTATTGCCTTCCGCCAGACCTTGATACTTCTCGATGATATGTTTGGCAGTGTCGAGCAATCGGATATTGGTTTCCGTTCCCGTCTTTTGTCGATTGGTCTTAATCCATAAATGCCCATCGAATGATGTTTGTAAATTGTCGGTTGTGAGATTATACATATCCCTCCAACTCAATCCGCTGAAACAACAGAAAATGAAAAGGTCTCTAATCAGTTCGTAACTTTTCTTCTTGAATGTTCCGTTGATAAGCATCGTGATTTCTTCTTTGGTTAAGAATCCTCTTTTGGTTTCTTCCTTTGTAATACGATAAGCATAAAACGGGTCGCGTTGTAACCAACCGTTGTTGATGGCTGTATATATAATACTGCGGAACGGCATCATATACGACCATACGGTATTGGTGCAATGATTCTTCTCAGTACGGAGGAACAACTCGAAGTCGGTGATGAATGCCGGGGACAGCTCACGCAAGGCAATATCGCTTACCTTGTAGCGATGCTTGATGAATTCTTCCAAATGGTTGTAAACGGTGCAATACTTCCAATAACTGCGTTGGCTTTTCATCTTGCCCACTTGTCTGGCGTAATCTTCATTGTGCTGTCGAAATACAGCAAGCAGGGTTTTATGGTTTTGTCCCATACCCAAGAAAGCATTTCTGACCTTCTCTGCCGACACATAACCATCTCTGTCCATAATCTCCTGATAAGCCTTGTTGATGCCTATTCTGATTTTATCCAACATTCTGTTGGTTTCTTGTGTAACAATGCTTTTTCCCGACATTCTGCCGAGATTGACATTCCACAACTTTTCCTCTACATCCAGTTTGCAACTGAATTGGGAAATCTTGCCGTTTACGGTGATGCGGCACATCACAGGCACAAGCCCGTTCTTTTTCGGGGCATTGCGTTTGAGATAGAATAATACTCTGAAAGTGCTTCTGCTCATAACTCTACTTTTTTGTTTGCGAAATTATTACTTGTAGAGTTGAGTGACGGTAAGCAAAACACAGTGTATCGGTGCAAAAGAATCAGCCGAAGCGAAACAGGAACGAAGATATGAGAAACTTCCCTATATTTGCATCCTAAATCGTCATACAGATATTGTTTTTCAATCTGTTAAGGCAATCGAATAAACCTATTGAAATCAAGAATTAAAGTAACGGTATAGTAACGAAACTTTGTCTTTCCCTGGCTTTTCATTGGCATTTGATGGCACTGCAACATCTTGGCAAATACTGTTAAATCGCTAACAGACAACATTCTTTCCCCGTTTCGCGCTCACTTTCGTTTCTTTGTTGTATCTTTGTAACAGCCATGCGGGACTTTCCATTGGAAAGTCCCGCTTTTTCTATGATTTCCAGGTCTTTTCGTGCGGAATTTCGTCGTATTTCTTTTTGAAATTCCCCGTATTGCAATTCAAATTTGCCGTATTCGTGTTAAAATTCGAATAAGGACTTTTTCTTTATCATTCCTTACAATCTATGTTTTAACACTTTGAAATGTAATGAAAGGTTAAATGTGTTAAATCTGAAAAGAAGTCGGAGCGTGTTCTATACCTGATAAGTTTGGCCATGAAAACAGTATTGGGCACACGTGTTTTTAAGGTATGCAAGGTGTATGTCTTATCCTTTTTTATGCTCAATATCAGGTAAAAACGCTGCAACGATGCCGAGTAACGGCAGCAAGGTGCTGATACGGAAAATGTATTCCACGCTGGTGAGGTCGGCCAGCCATCCGAAAAAGGCTGATCCTATGCCTCCAAGCCCGAATGACAATCCGAAGAATATGCCGGCTACCATGCCCACTTTGCCAGGCATGAGTTCTGTGGCATACACAAGAATGGCGGAGAATGCTGAGGAAATGACAAGACCTATGATAACGGAAAGTATAATAGTAAGGGGGAAGCTGGAGTAGGGGAGAAGAAGCGTGAAAGGAGCAGCGCCCAGAATTGAACCCCATATTACATATTTGCGGCCGAAACGGTCGCCCAGTGCGCCGCCGATGATGATGCCCACAACTGAGGCTGCCAAAAAGCCAAACAGGCATAACTGTGCCGTTGGTATGGAAAGACCGAACTTTTGTATGAGAAAAAAGGTGAAATAATCGTTCATGCAGTACATGTAGAAATGTTTTGAAAACATCAGGATAACCAATATGAGCAAAGCTGATCGGACCTTTCGGGCCGGGAGGCTTGTGGCGGATGAATTTATGGCCGACGGGTGGCGGTGAAGATATAGCAGGCGCTGGCTGTACCATTGTCCTGTCCACAGAAGAATAACGGCCGCCAGAATAGCAAATGAGGCAAACCATCCGATGGCTTCCTGACCGTAGGGGATAATAATAAGGGCGGCGAGAAGCGGGCCGAGGGCATTGCCGCCATTACCGCCTACTTGAAAAATGGATTGCGCCAGGCCCTTGCGCCGTCCGGCAGCCATTTGGGCCACTTGTGAGGCTTCGGGATGGAATATGGAAGAGCCGCCTCCGATAATACCGACTGCTAACAAAATGAAGCCGAAATTTCCGGCTGTGGCCAGCAGACAGATGCCCGCAAGGGTTAGGCACATGCCGGTTGCCAGAGAATAAGGCCGTGGGTGGCGGTCGGCATAGCGTCCTACGAAAGGTTGCAGAAGGGATGAGGTGAGTTGGAATACCAGGGTGATGAGGCCTATCTGGGCAAAGCTGAAGCCGAATTTTTCTTTTATCAACGGATAGCTGGCCGGAATTACGGCTTGTATCATGTCGTTCAGCAGATGGGTGAAACTTATGATGAAGAGTATCGTGTAGGCTGTGGTGTCTGCAGTGGTGTGATGTTGTTTTCTCAAATGTTGCTTTAGTACGTTCAGGGACATATAGGAATGTTTGTGAAAAAGTTTTTTGGGGGAAATGTTTCCGCCGATTTTTTTACGAAAGAGTTTTTTCGGACTTATGGAACTGTGATTATGTACAGAACAGACGCCGGCCTGTTTTTCTACACTTGCTCAGTTCTTTGGCAGTCAGTTCAGGATGTTTGGATGTTCCGGCTTTCTGAATGATGCCGATGGTTTTAAAACCGCTGTAGCTCAGGATGGCTTTAATTGCACGCACGGTGCCTTTCGATTGGTTGAAGAAGATGTTGAAAGGAAAAGGTGTGGTACAGGCCGTTACGATGACAGACCGTTTCCCTTTGTGGAGCGGGTAGGGGAAACCATGTGGATTGTTTTTCATCAGGCCATAAACGATTCTGTCGAAGAGCATTTTCAGTTGTCCCGGCATGTTACTCCAATAACATGGTGCGCCGATGATGAGCGCATCGGCTTTGTCTAATAGACGGAGAGTTTTCTGAGCATCGTCTTCAGGAAGGGTACACCGTCCCTCGGCGCGGCATTTCATGCAACCGGTGCAGGGGCGGATGTTCAGGTCGGCAATATGGACGAAAGTTACTGCGTGAGCTTTTTGCTCGGCTTCTTTCTGCATGGCGAGTAACATTGTCGCGATATTGCCGTTCCGTCGCGGACTGCCGTTAATGATGAGAACTTTCATGATAGCTTGGCTCTGGAATACGGGCTGGTTGGTTTGCAGCGGGGTGGCAGCTGGCTTTTCTTTATCTGATTCTTCTTGTTTTAAAGGCGGTGGAAAGTTAGTTTGCCGGTAGGGAGACAATAGACGTTTTGATGCAGGGGAGATATGCGCATTTCTTGCTCGCCCTGCATCAAAACATATTGATAGTCGTGGGGGTGGGAGGAACTGTTATTGGTTGATGGCTCCGATAATGTCTTTTATGTCTTTTATGCCGTGACGGTCAAGCCATTCGTTCATGCCCTCTATGACCTTTATAGTAACTGTGGGGTCTATGAAGTTGGCTGTGCCGATTTCTATGGCTGTGGCCCCGGCCATCATAAACTCTATGGCGTCTGTGGCGTTCATGATGCCACCTAGTCCGACGACAGGTATTTTTACGGCTTTAGCCACCTGCCAGACCATACGCAGGGCAACAGGTTTGACTGCAGGGCCGCTCAGTCCGCCGGTGCCTATGCTCAGCCGTGAACGTTTCCGTTCAATGTCAATACTCATTCCCATCAGTGTGTTGATAAGCGATACACTGTCGGCTCCTTCTGCTTCGACGGCCTGTGCGATGGCAGCAATGTCAGTTACATTGGGGGAAAGTTTTACAATAAGCGTCTTGTCGTATGCACGGCGTACTGCTTTCACCACGGCAGCGGCTCCTTCACAGGTCACTCCGAAAGCCATACCGCCGTTCTTTACGTTAGGGCAGGAAATATTGAGTTCAATGGCGGGTATTCCCGGCAAGTCGGCTATACGGGCGGCACATTCGGCATAGTCCTCAGGCGTGTTGCCGGATACGTTGACAATCATATTGGTGTCGTATCCTTCTATTTGTGGATAAATTTGTTTACAGAAATAGTCAACTCCCTTGTTTTGAAGTCCTACGCAGTTGAGCATTCCCGATGCTGTTTCGGCCATACGCGGATAGTCGTTGCCTTCGCGGGGATGAAGTGTGGTTCCTTTGACAATAATGCCGCCGAGGCGGTTTAGGTCTATGAGGTCGGCAAATTCTATGCCGTAACCAAATGTGCCCGATGCTGTCATTACCGGGTTGTTGAGGGCCAGACGGCCTAAGTTTACTTGGAGATTTGCCATTGCAGTTGATTGATGTTAAATACCGGACCTTCTTTACATACACAGATATTGTGTCCTTCATGATTCTTTTCCACACAACATAGGCAGGCGCCGACGCCACATGCCATCATGTTTTCAAGTGATGCTTCACAAGGAATGGCTTTTTGGGAGGCATAACGGGCTACAGCCATCATCATCGGTTTAGGACCGCATGTGGCTATGGCATCAAACATTGTCTCGTTAAGGACGGAGTGATTGGTTACATAGCCTTTTTCGCCTAAGGAGCCGTCTTCTGTTGTGACACATACATGTCCTTGCTGCTCGAAATTTTCAAGTTGCAGCACATCGCAGGCAGAACGGCCGCCCAATAGAAATGTGGGGGTGTGGCCGGCTGTTTTAAGCGCTTCGCCATAGTAGAGTAGAGGGGCGGTACCTACACCTCCTCCGACCAGAAGTACTTGCTTGTTTTTACCTTCAGGTATTGTAAAGCCGTTGCCAAGTGGGAACAGGCAATTAAGAAATTCTCCGGGCTTTAGTGATGATAGGGCAGCGGTGCCTTGGCCTACTACGTGTACGAGCAACCACAATTCATTGTTTGCTCTGTCCACATAATTTATACTGATCGGGCGACGTAGAAAGGTTTCGGCCGATTTGTCTACACGTACTTCTACGAACTGTCCCGGTTGCATTTCTGGCAACGGGTTCGTCTGATCTGTCAGGCGCAAGAGCACATAATCTTTGCGGAGATGTTCTACTCCGGTAATGTGCAAGTCTTTTACGTATTTTTTCATGTCGCTTTATAATAGATTTCTTAGGGGATGAGATGACTTTTTGGTTAAAAAACAGATGTGTGACAACTTTTGAGGCAAAGTTACAAATTTTGTGCTTATCTTCGCAATACTAAAAGGTTTTGACTATGCAAAATGTAACTCTTGAAATTTGTGCCGGCAGTTATGATAGTGCCTTGGCTGCACTGAAAGGTGGTGCTGACCGCGTGGAATTGTGTTCGGCTTTAGGAGAAGGAGGTTTGACACCTTCATTAGGATTGGTACGTGCGGTGGTGGCGCTTCCGGGATTACGGAAACATGTGTTGATACGTCCTAGAGGAGGGGATTTTCTTTATTCAGAAGAGGAACTTCAGATTATGGTTGACGATATTCATATCGTTCGTTCAGAGGGAGTTGATGGTGTTGTTCTAGGAGCGCTGACTGCTGATGGTAATATAGATATATGTGCGATGAAGCATCTTATGCAAGCTGCAGGAGATATGGATGTGACTTTTCATCGTGCTTTCGATCTTTGTCGAAATCCCGATGAAGCGTTGGAACAGATTATTGATTTAGGGTGTTCGCGTTTGCTTACTTCCGGACAGGCATCATCAGCTGCAGAAGGTATTGATTTGTTGTCACATTTGGTGGAACTTTCTGCCGGTCGTATCATCATTATGCCTGGATGTGGAGTAGATGTAGGTAATGCGGTTGACATTATTAGTGCAACCGATGCAAGAGAAATTCACGCTTCAGCGCGTGACTCATTTTCCAGCAAAATGAATTTTCGGCATGCTGGTGTGTCTATGGGAAAGGCTGGAAATGATGAATATGTGCGCTTGGAAACATCTGAAGGGCTGGTAGCCCGACTTAAGGAGGTGTTGATGCGATTTTATTCTAATTGATTGTTGTCTAGTATTTTATGATAGAAATCTGATATAAGTTGTCTGTTCTCTTGAAAAAATAATTGTAAAAAACTTGCAATAAATTTTGTTCGTATTTCAAAAAGTTGTACTTTTGCATCGCTTTTGAGAAGAACAAAGGGCGCTTAGCTCAGCTGGTTCAGAGCGTCTGCCTTACAAGCAGAGGGTCGGCGGTTCGAATCCGTCAGCGCCCACATTGATTTAACGATGTCATTTATATGACATCGTTTTTTTGCTGTAAGGGTTGACTTGATTGTAAAATTAGGACAATAGTATTTTTTATAAAGAATAGTATTATGAGTCGATGTGTTGGGTTTTTTATTTGTGATTTCTAAGTTTTTAGTTATGCAAAAGGGTGTATTGAATCTCTTAAATGTTAAAATTAATAGTGGGCGAGAAAAAATATTCTTGAAAATTTGGTGTTTTCAGAAAAACGTTATACTTTTGCATTCGAAAACGGGTAAGTGCTGTACGGCCAGCTCCCTTCAAATCCTCCAGGGCTTGACCGCAGCAAAGGTAGTTGGTTGTAGCGGCGCGATGCAGAGAGCTTACCCACCCCGCCTCTTTAGCTCAGTTGGCCAGAGCACGTGATTTGTAATCTCGGGGTCGTTGGTTCGAATCCGACAAGAGGCTCAAAAATGTGAAATATGGATAAGTTCTTTATAGCTTTAATTCATGTTTCACATTTATAATAAAGGCATTCGTAATGTCAACGGGGTGTAGCGCAGTCCGGTTAGCGCACCTGCTTTGGGAGCAGGGGGTCACAGGTTCGAATCCTGTTACCCCGACATAATAAAATCACTCCGAATTTCCATTTTGTATGCAGGAAATTCGGAGTGATTTTATTTGTAATTCCTGTTATATAATTATTATTTGTGTTTTTTGCGCTAAAATGCAGTGTTTTTTCGTATTTTTGTGGTCTAGTCTTACCAGGAGTGAGGGAATTGACCGACAAAATAGCATAGATCCTTTTACTCATGCTTGGAATGATCAGAAAACGTAATTTATACTATTTATAAAAATGAATAACGAAATTTTATATATTCTTTTGCCGGATTATGCTGCTCATGAAGTCGTGTATCTTTCGCAGGCTATTGCTTCTGATGAATTTGCTTTGAAAGAGAATCCGAAGTATATAAATAAAGTAGTGGCGCCCACTTTGGAACCGATAAAATCAATTGGTGGATTTTTTACTTTGCCTGATTATTCGTTTGATACTATACCTGATGATTATGCGGCATTGATATTGATAGGGGTCAAGCTGAAATTCCGGTGCATTTGTTAATATTCGAGAGCGGA
>NZ_BEWW01000287.1 GCF_002933955.1 Prevotella sp. MGM2 | reverse complement strand
AATGGAAAGTAATCGTGTTAAAATTCCGATACGGACTTTTCCCCTTTCATTGCTTTAAACCTATTTTTTAAGATGCTGAAATGTAACGAAAGGTTAAAAATGTTAATGTTCAAAGGAGAAAATGCCCCTGATGGCCGATGATAAACTTTTGCGGACAACAGGTACAGGCCGCTGCTTTAGATCTGCCTTTATGGGGAGTATAACAGCAATCGGTTAAACAAACTCACATCACTGTTAAATAAAAAATGACAGAAAAGGACAAAAGCCGGATGTGGTGTCTCTAAAATATCTTTCTTTTAAAGAAAAGTATTATTGAGTGCAAAGGTAAATAAATTATGATAAAAACTCTGTTTGTATTATAAAAAAAGTGATACATGTCCTACAAAAAATATCTGCACTTCAGTTTAATTTTGTATTAATATTATTGATATACAGATACTTATGAAAATCAATACTTTTCTTTAAAAGAGAAGTGCAAAATAAGTTGGAAAAATCTTTGTAACACATTATGTGTCAGGGACACGAATTTCCTATTTATAAAAAAGATAAAGAGAGAAAAGCCAAAATAAAAGTAATAACGTTGCTCGCTTTCTTCATAAGAGAAGTACCGTAGTATTGTTATATACTTAATGTTTTGAAAATCTGCACAGGATATATACCCAATTTCAAGTTTTGTGTGACCGATGTTGAGTTAATATACTGTTTACGTTTGTTATTTTTTTATATTTTGTGTACTTTTGCGCGCTCTAATACTTCTCTTATGAAGAGAGTAAAAATAAACGGACTTCTAAAAAGCGTACATCGCAACTATATAAATGATGAAAATATGAAACGGAATTTATTTCTGTTGGCTTTTGCCGTTATCGGTATCTCACAGAGTGTCAGAGGGCAAGACGTAGCCGTAAAGACCAATGTGCTGGCTGATGTTTTCTTGTCGCCCAGCTTGGGACTGGAAGTCGGCCTTGCTCCCAAATGGACGTTGGATGTGAAAGGACAACTTAATGGCTGGACTGTCAAAGGGCATTATTGGAAACACTGGCTCGTACAGCCCGAGGCGCGCTATTGGTTTTGCCGCCGTTTTTCCGGTCATTTTGTGGGAGCGCATCTTCATGGCGGCCAGTTCAACATCGGCAACATTGATTTGCCGTTCTCATTCATCGGTACAAACTTCCGAAATCTTCGCGACCACCGCTATCAGGGGTGGATGGGCGGTGCCGGATTGGCTTATGGCTACTCCTGGATTATCAGCCGCCACTGGAACTTTGAGGCCGAAGTGGGATTCGGATGGGTCTACACCCGTTTTGACCGTTATCCCTGTGCCAGTTGCGGACGCAAGAGCGCCGAGGGCGTTCCCCATCACTACGTAGGCCCCACTAAAGCCGCCCTTAACCTTATCTACACCTTCTAAAGTTCATCTGATACAAAATATGAAACGGATTGTAAACCTGTTGGCGGCGCTTTTCATTGCCTCTTACGCCGCCTGGGCCTCAGGCCCGACTGCCGACAGCGCCGATATCAAACTTTACGACATCAGTGTGGCCGTGGACGCACAGGCCCGAAAGGTAAGAGTCAGAATAGGACTCGATATAGAGAAATATCGTGTAAGCTCCGAACGCGAAATCATATTCACTCCCGTGCTGGTTGCCCGCGACCGTTCCGACAGCCTCGTTTTTGAACCGGTTACCATAGCCGGCCGGAACCGCTGGTATCATTATCTGCGCGACGGTGTGTTGGACGGCGGTGATTCCGGAATCTATCGTGCCGGCCGGAAAATCCGGGCCGCTTACGACCGTGAGTTTGCCTATGAACCCTGGATGGGGCAGTCGGTGCTCGAAATGCGTGCCGAAACGGCCAATTGTTGTGACACTCCCAGCCGTTTGGCCGGTCCTTCCGAATCGGGCAACGTGCCGATGGCCGAAATCGATGTGACCCGTCCCAGTCTGGATGCCCGTTTCGTTTTCGCTCCTCCCGTTGATGCGGGTCCCGTCATCAAGTCAATCGAGGGAAGTGCGTTCGTCACTTTCGTTGTCAACCGCACCGAGCTGAAACCCGACTATATGCGTAACCGCGCCGAATTGGCCAAAATCATTGAGTCGATAGAGTATGTCCGCCGCGATAGCGACGCTACCATCACACATGTCCACATTAAGGGCTTTGCCTCGCCCGAAGGGCCTTACGACAACAATATCCGTCTGGCCAAGGGCCGCACCGAGACGCTTCGCCGCTACGTGCGCGATCTTTACCACTTCAGCGATTCGACCGTTACCTCCAGCTATGATCCTGAGGATTGGGCCGGATTGCGCAATTATGTTGCCGACTCCCTGAACTTCAGCATCGGCCACCGCTCCGAAATCCTTTCCATCATTGACGGGCCTCTTGGCTTCGACAATAAGGATTTGGCCATTAAAACCCAATTTCCGGCCGACTATGCGGTGATTCTTAACGACATTTATCCCTGGCTGCGTCATTCTGACTATAAGGTGACCTACGCCATCCGCACGTATACCGACATTGCTGAGATAAAGCGTGTTTTTGAAACCGACCCCACGCGCCTGCGCAATGTCGACTTCTACACCCTGGCGCAGACCTATCCGGAAGGCAGCGACGACTATTGTAAAGTGTTTGAGACTGCGGTCGGGGTTTATCCCGACGATCCTATGCTTAACCTTAATGCTGCCAATATAGAGATGCGGCGCGGACGTTTGGACCAGGCCCAAAGCCATCTTCTCAAAGCCGGCAACACGGCTCTCGCCAATTATGCCCGTGGCGTGCTTGCCGCCAGAAGGGGCGATTATCCTGAGGCGATCAGACGCTTCAGCAGTGCGCGCGATGCCGGCATGCCCGGATGTGACAGCCTTATAGAGCGTGCTAAGGAAATCCGCGACCACTCTTCTGTGACTTACCTTGTTTCTCCGGTATCGCGGTGACACAGGCAATTGAATAGAAATACATGAAAGAAATATCTTAACTTATTAAAAGTATGAAAAAAATCAAATTCCTTTGCATGGCTTCCATGGCGGCCATGACTTTAGGCGCCTGCTCCGACGACAATATCGGAGATGGTACTAATGGATCAAATCCCGGTGATGCGGAAAACGGCGTTTTTTTTGCCATTAACATTGACATGCCCAAAGCCGGAGGGTCGCGCAGTACGATTGGCGATCCCGGCAATAATGGCAGTACGAGCACCGGCGGCGTGGAAATCGGACAAGATTATGAAAATAAAATCAATGAAGCCATTATAGTGCTAGCGCGAAGTTCCGATAACGGCTTTATTGCGGCATCCACTGTTACGACCAATGATCTTCATGCCATTTCCGCTGACAAATCGGCTTACAAAGCTCTCTCCAAGTTCTCGAAAACCCAGTTGAGCGCCTATTACAACGACAAGGATTTCTCAAATAAAGCCAATATATTTGTCTTTGCCAATCCTAACCAAGGTGTCAAGGACGCCATTTTTGGCTCGAATGACGGCGCGACGGTTCCAGCTCCGGGAGTGGGAAGCACCGATTGGGTTGATGCCGTTCAGACGCTTGATGACGAGAATTTTATTTGGACTCCTGATAATTTCCTGATGTCAAATGCGTTGATTGCCCAACGTGAAATCCCGCGCTTGCTTAATGACTGGGACAATTACAAGTCGGAAGGCAAGCCTTTCGACTTGTCCGGCAATAATGCCGATGTGGCCATTGACAACGGTACACCCGTACGCGGCTCCATTAAGGTAGAACGTGCGGCGGCACGTTTCGACTTCCGCGACGGCTCGGAGGACCATAAGGGAAACGGTATAGGTAACTTTACTTATCGGGTGGTTTATGACGGTGTGGGAGACGCCGCTAAAACTCCGCTCATCAATGTCCAGCTCCAGAGAATGGCGCTTGTCAACATGAACAAGTCTTTTTATGCGCTTCGCCGTGTTTCTGCAGATGGAAAACCCAAGGATACGCAACTCTGCCAGCCTGAACGTCCTTGGAGTTATGATGCGACTACCGGAGGACTGCTGTCCTCCGGCAATTATGTAGTGGATGCCGACTGGGAATGGAAGGATGATATAGCAACGGCATGGAACAATGCTGTTCCCAATAAGGAATTTGCATATGATGATCATTTCGAGTATCCGTTCTTTAATAATGACAATACCATTGATGTTACTAATGCTCATGATCCCAACCGTTGGGGGGTCAGTATCTGTAAGGCCGTTGTTGAAGGACCGGAAGATAACAATCAGGATTGGAACAGTGATGCGAGCAAGGGCGATTATCATATCTGGCGCTATGCTACGGAGAATACCATTGCCGGCATGAACGGCCAGATTAACGGCCTTACCACGGGGGTCGTGTTCAAGGGTAAAATGATTGCTACATCGGAGGCTTTAGAGAGTGAAGATGAAGATGTGCGTGCTCTTGCCGAGGCCATTAATAATAAGAGTGAAGATTTCGGCAACTCATATAAAGCCCCTATCCTCTATTTGTTTGCGGGTAATCTGTATATGACTTGGAACAAGATTCGTGAAGCAGCCATTAAGGCGGCAGTTCCCGGATTCAAGTGGGTGGGAGATGCTAATACCGGCCATTGGGAGCCTTTTTCCATCAACCGTACCAATTCTCTGTATGTTGCGGTGTTCGGTACCGGCGGTTTCGGTTCTGTCACGTTTAAGTATAATAAGGTTAATGAAAGTGGAGCTGTAATAGAGGAGGGAGTTGAGGTTACTTATGAGGACCAGCTTAGCGAAGATGAAACCAGTGCCAATTATGCCTGGAATGCTTGGAATACAGGCGGTAAGCCGGATTCTGGAGCTTTGAAAGACAATTTCAAGAAAGCAGTGACCGATGCTAAAATTACCATATATCAGCGTAGCAACGATGAAGTGGAAGGTCATCCTGAACTTGGTGGCTGGGGTTACTATTGCTATTACTATTACTGGAACCGTCACAACGATAATACAAGATCCGGTGTGATGGGCCCGATGGAGTTTGCCGTTGTCCGCAATAACGTCTACAAACTGGCCGTTACCAAGATCAGCCGTCTGGGGCATCCGCGTATTTCTGAGAACGACCCCGACAAACCGACGCCGGGCACTCCCGACGAGAGCGAGGATATTTACCTCACCGTTACGGCCGAAACGCTGCCTTGGGTTGTACGCGAAAACAATATCGAATTCTAATTGGCTGAAATGAAACTTTTCGGACGAAATATTATCTCATCTGTCATCTGCAAGGCGCTGGTCGCCTTGCAGATGATTACCCTTGCCGCCTGCGACTCGTTTATCTACAACGACCTCGCGCTTTGCGACGAAGGGTTGCGGTTGCGTTTCGTCTATGACTATAACATGGAGTTTGCCAACGCATTTCCCTCGCAGGTCGACTGTCTGACGCTCCTTGTTTACGACAAAGACGGAAATTACATCGAGACACGCACAGAAACGGCTGCGGAAATGCTGTCTGACGAAAACTGGCGGATGACGCTCGACTTGCCGGCCGGCACCTACAGGCTTTTGGCCTATGGCGGCATGGCCTGTGCGGATGCCTCTTTTGCCTTTGACACCGCTCCCGACGCTTCTCTGCCGATTGATGGCGTGGGAGTATATCTCAAACCGGAATGTGTCACCGCCCCTGTCGGTACGAAACTGCATGATCTTTTTTACGGCTGCCTCGAGGTCACTGTCCCCGAAGAGTCAACCTCTTACACTGAAGCCACTGTCAAAATGATGAAGGACACCAATAATGTTCGCATAGTTTTACAGCATGCCGACGGTTCGACGGTTGACAATACCGATTTCACCTTTGCCGTTACTGCCGACAATACCGGTTTTGACTGGAACAACGATGTCATTCCGACTGCCGTGACCTCTTATTGTCCTTGGACCCGCGGACAGGCCGTAGCGGGCATTGACGTTGACAGCGGAAAGGAGGTGGAGGTGGCTTTTGCCGAGTTCAGTACTTCCCGCTTTATGGCCGGCACCGGTCCCCGGCTGGAAATCCGCCGCGCTGCCGATGGCTCCGAAGTGCTCTCCATCCCGTTGGTCAGCTATCTTCTGCTCCTCAAAAGTCAGGAGTTTGCATGGATGGGGTCGCAGGAATTTCTCGACCGCGAAAGCCGGTGGAATATGATCTTCTTCCTCGACAGGGGTAATAACTGGCTGAAGACCCAGATTGTCATCAACGGCTGGGTTGTACGAATCAACGACACCGAATTGTAGAAATGTTTAAGTTATTTGAACATATAGTTTATAGCATCATTGCCTGTGTGATGTTTGCAGCGTGTGCCGACCGTGCGGAGATGACCGAAAATACTGGCCATCTGCCTGCCGGTTCGCTGATCAACCTTTCGTTTGCTGTAGTCGTGCCCGATGCCGTTGACGGTGAGAGGTCGAGGGCGGTTGTTACTATTCCGGATGACAATAACTACTTCGAACGCGAAGCCAATAAATACGAAAAGCTTCACACCTTGCGCGTCATTATTCTCCGTCCGTCAGCGAATGGGACAAAGGTGGTTGAGCACAACCGCTTGGTTACGTTTTCTGACGATGGGGCTATCCTCTCGGATGTACTCGACTTTCCGGTGCGTGGTGGAGAAATGAAGACGGTCTATCTCATTGCTAACGAAGCGGCTGTGGACTACGATTTCTCAGGTATTTCCAAAGGCTCGGTCTATTCTTCCGGTACGTTCGAAAACCTTACAGTCAGTCCGAAGGGGGATAATGGTGTTCTGCTTTACAATAATTCCGAGAATATAGCAGGCAAGACCTATATTCCCATGGGTGAGGTCTACGACTTTTACGTGCCGAATCCTAAGGAGGATAACGACAAGTTCTCTGCGGGGACATTGTTCGTGACCCGTGCGGCCGTTAAATTCAGTTTTAGTATCACAGCTCGTGACGGTGAGGACCTCTGCCTGAAGAGTATTCTGTTCAACGGCCTTGCAGACCGCGAATACTTTCTTCCTCATAATACGGTTTATAATCCGGCAAAAGGAAATCCCGGAACACAGAAACCGGGGACGGAGACAACCGGACGTTTCATTACGTCTTATTCCATTCCTTCGGATGTAAACCATCATCCTTTTACGTTTAGTTTCGATAAGCCCATTCCTTTGTCGGCCGAGCCGAAAGAACTGTTGCCGGTTTTTTATTTTTGTGAGAGCAAACTTCACGCAGCCCCGTCTTCTGACGGCAGCTCCGCTAAGTCTCCTTATTCCATCGGCATCACTCTCACTGAGGCCGACGGCAAGAATGAACTGTTGTTAGAGTCCGTTCCTCTTCCTAATCTTCCCATATTGCCTCGTAACACACATGTCAAGGTCAATATATCCCTCACTAAGGCCAACGCGAATTGTGTGGTTGATATCAGGCCTTACTCCGAAGTGATTCTTGAGCCGGACTTTGGATTATGAAATCAAATTAGATAAGAGTAAGTACGAATAAGAAGATGAAAAGAAATATTTTATACACTCTTTTGTGTTTATGCGCGCTTGTTTGTGGCGTGGTCGGGTGTCAGGACGATTGGCTGGCGGGTACTGACGGTACCGGCATCGGCACGATACATGCCACCGTAGACTTCCGGCCTATGGATACAGGACTTGTGGGCAAATCAAGAGCTGCCGGCGATGCTATTAAGAGCATAACGAATCTTTATGTATTGTTGTATGATTACGATACCGGGTCTTTAGTGCGCAGCGAGGAGATTACTGCCGGCAAATATGAGTTGAAAGATGTGGAACGCTCTGATGCGGATGCAGAAAACGGGCATACGGCAGAAAGCCAGACAAAGCAAGCCTCTTTCAGCCTGAAAGATATCCCTTATGGAAAGTATCGCATGTATGTCGTGGCCAACATGCCTGATTTCCTGAGCAACCATAAGGATGATATTCAAACCGTTGACGGTCTTAAGAGTGTACGGCTCGTTTGGAACAACGATACAGCCAAAGTAGCCGACAATGGGGAGATGTTGGGATACTTCACCGCTAATACGGCCAATCAGCCGGAGGACGATCCTCTTGTGATCAACAGCAAGAACATGAATTTGCATGCCTGGCTGCGCCGCGCGGCTTCCAAAATTACCATAGCCTATGACGGCACCGCCTTGAAAGAGGGTGTTTTTGTCTATCTTAAATCCGTACAGATAAAAGATATTCCCGCAGAGTGCTATCTTGGTAAGGCTAACAATGTGGGCGGAGAAGGATATACTCTGAACTGTCCTACAGGCACTGATAAGGAGATTAGTGCGAAGATGTTGGATGGTCAGAAAATCAAATACTATCAAGGTGAAGAAGAGCCTACGGAGTTCAATTCCTCTTATAGCGGACCGCGCCTTACTGCCGGTAATCCCAAATATGGCTCCCACGATGAAAAGGCGCCGGCCCTTTATTTTTATGAAAACATGCAGGGTGAAGGCAAGGATAAGCGGCAGGACGGAAACAAGGATGGTGTTCTCGATGCCCCTGGCTTGCCGGATGACACAACTTATGTTCTCAAAGATGATAAACCGTATGGCACTTATATAGAAGTCGTAGCCCATTATGAATCCATCAATTCGGAGAAATTAGGTTCCGGCAACATCATATACCGTTTCATGCTTGGGCAGGATGTTCTCAAGGACTACAATGCCAAACGTAATTGTCACTACAAGCTGACCCTTAAGTTCAAGAATTTTGCCAACGATGTGGATTGGCATATAGAATATGAGGAACCCGATCCGGGAGTGGTTACTGTTGACCCTTATTATATATCATATCTCTATAACCACAGTATGATGTATCCTGTCAAGATCAATACCGGCGGTCGTAAGATAGAGTATATAAAAGCCACTATTAAAGACAACCGCTGGGCACCGCATAATGCTAATCATGAGGTTTATTACTACCAAATGGATAAGCCGGGTGAAAATCAGTGGAACGGTTTTCTTTCGCTCCACAAAACCAGTAAATTGGTGATTACCGGAACTAAACCTTTCACGGCTTTATCAAATAAAGCAGAATATGTAGATTCCATTCCTGCGCAAGGTGTACGCACATATAAGGATTTCAGTATCGGCACGCATACTACTGAAAACTCAGAGGATGACGACACTTACCGTGTCGAGAAACTTGAGGGTGAAGAACACACCTACAACGTGTTTTTGCCCATGTACACACGTGCCAAGCAACTGATTAAGGAAACCGGCTATACCGGAAACAATCCTTATGCGGCTTATCAGAGAAAGGCAGTGGTGGAAATCGAAACAAAACTGGAAGGATTGGACCCTGTCTTTAAAAAAGAGGTAACCATATTTCAGGTGAACCGCGTTGTTAATCCCAAAGGTATTTACCGAAGTTTTGGCAACAACAAATCGTTTCACGTGGTTTTAAAGAATCTGCCTCAGGAGAATGCTGAAAAATTTGAGGTTTTCGAGTCCGAAGGGCCATGGAAAGCTTATGTGGTGAAAGAAACCAACGGTACCGGTATCAAACTGCGTGAACAGCAGGGTATGTCATCGCTCAGCAACGATACCATATATGGAAAGACGGGTTCGAATATCGACTTTCATATTGATTTCAATCAAGGTACGGACAATCTCGCCGACAACCGTTATGCCATCATCAGGGTGGAATATAATAATTATACTTGCTATCATCTGATATTTGTCCGACAAGGCGACAAACCGGATAATTTAGTGGAAGGTGGAGCGGAGTGGTATGCAGAAAATATGAGGACTAAAACCCAGCGGGCAGAATCTCCTCTTGACGAAGGCTCCCTCTTTAAACTGGGTAATTGGGACTATCCTATTGACGCCCTCAACAATAAAAATCCTAAGTCAATCTGGACCCATGTTAAACCTACAGATTTCAAATTGTATCCGGCTGACGGCTTTGTTATTGCCGGAAAACCGAATGAAAAGAAAACCTGGGGCGAAATCACGTTTCCCTCAACAATAACTGATGGTAATTCCCTATTTACTTTTTCAGATCCCACAAGCGATATGAAAGTGGCCAGTGCGCAGGAATATGGGGAATTGTATAAGCATCAGGATATCGCAGAGGGCTATGGTGTCTTGTATGGAGATAATGCTGTAGAAGTCGGTGAGCATATCAATGATGTTTACGGATATGACTACGAGCATTCTGGTACAGGCAGAGGTATGCGTGGATGTTTTGTGTATAATAAAGAGACAGGTAAGAACCTGTTTTTCCCGATAGGAGCTTCCGGTTACGGGCATCGTAAGGAAAAAGAAAATGGTATATTGAGATATGCAGGCCAAACAGCGGAGTTTGAAAGTTCGAATGTTGCAGTCTATCCTAATGGAGTTAATGATGTTCCTTTGTTTTATGATGTTTATAAACGTCCGGGAGCCATTTATTGGGCACGGGAGTGGTACAAAGATACAGGTTCAAATTCCATCTCTCCCGACCCGGTGGTCGGTTGGGATTTCAATTACTATACATTCGATTTCTTTCCTATCACTCATTTTTCCACAGGAGGCAGAAAGGATGCCTGTTTTGTGCGTTGTGTCAGGAAGAAATAGTCCTGAAGAGATGCAGTTCCGGCAATCTGCTTCATCTTGTTGAACAATTGTTATACCGGTTTCCAAAGATTTTTCTTGGGAACCGGTAGTTTTTTTCGTATTTTTTCGATAGCTGTTATCGAAACTTCCGTGAACAGGCCGTCAGGCAGTGTGATGTGAAGCACTACTTTTGCACCAGCAAATTATTCAAATAGAAGTTATGAACAAGCAAATGATTGTATGGTTTCTGGTCGCTGCGGTGCCCGCTTTGGTTTTCGTCTTTTCGCTCATCAATAAATTCCGCGGGATGAACCGCCCAGAGAAAGAGCATAGCCGGCCTTTCATGGAGATGGGTACGGATGAGGAAATCTTTTATTGTCCCGGCGATGAGCGTAAATGAACATCCCTCAGTGAATGAGGCCTGTCGGTTTCTGGCTGATTATGCGGCCTGGCTTTTGGGGTGCGGTGCCACCTGTATACGAATTGAAAAGAATGTGCATCGCATTTCCGGAGCTTTTGGTCTGCAAACCGAAGTAGCCGTCATGCCCAAACATATCCATATCTCAGTACGCAATGCCGCGGGAAACGAAAATTGCAGTGAGTTACGCCGTCAGCGCCATACAGGCATCAGTTTTGACCTCAATACCCGCCTGAGCCGGCTCAGCTGGGAAGTGGCTGACGGGAAGGCGACTTTCAGCGAAGCCTGCCGCAGGCTTAAAACGATGAATGAAGTGCTGCCGGTTTCTCCTCCGCTTGTGTTGTTGTTGGCTTCAGTGGCCAATGCCTCTTTTTGCCGCCTGTTCGGTGGAGATGCCGTTGCCATGCTGTTGGTTTTTTCAGCCACTTTAGCCGGCTATCGTCTCAAACAGGTCTTGCTGAGTAGCGGAGTGGATGTGCGTTTTGTCTTTATGTGTTCCGCCTTTGTCTCTTCCGTGCTGGCAGCAGGCGGACATGTGTTCGGATGGGGCACTACCCCTGAGGTGGCATTAGGCACCAGTGTACTTTATCTCATACCGGGAATACCTTATATCAATTCGGTGAGCGACCTCCTCGGCGGGCATTATCTTTGTGCCTTTTGCCGTTTGGCCGATGCCGTGGTGCTCACGGCTTGTCTTTCCGTCGGTTTTTGTTGCGGCTTATTACTGATGGAGCGTAGCCTGCTGTAGTTTTTTATTCAGTTGTTTTTTGACTTCTTATGTGTGCGGAAATATTTCAGGACGCTTTTTTTGCGGCTGTTGCCGCTGTTGGTTTTGCCAGTATCAGCAATCCTCCCCGGCGGGCCTATCCTTATTGTGCTTTTCTGGCCGCTGTCGGCCATTCTCTGCGTTATGTGCTGATGTTGCCTGCGGTGGGAGTCCACATCATTCCGGCCGGCACTTTGGCCGCTTTTGTTGTCGGCATGTTGGCCGTGTGGGTCACACCGCGTTCCAAGTGCCCTGCGGAAACCTGTTTCTTTCCGGCTTTGCTGCCCATGATACCCGGTGTTTATGCCTACCGCACTGTCGAGGCCATGCTGCTCTGTCTTTATCATAGTGAGGAGAGCGTATTCAGCCATTATCTTTATTTGCTGGCTTACAACGGTCTCACCTGTGCCTTTATCATTGTCGGTATGGTGGTGGGTGGCTTGCTTCCGGTGTTTTTGTTTAAGGGCAAGTCCTTCAGAGCCACCCGATGGTAAGCGGGCGTACCTCATATCCCGATATAAAATAGTATCTTTGCCCTATGGAACTCCGACAATTGAAATATTTCGTCAAAGCCGCCGAAACGCTCAATTTTTCTGATGCCGCCAAAGCGCTTTGTATCACTCAAAGCACCCTTTCGCAGCAGATCCGCCAATTGGAGCAGGACATGAGCACACCGCTTTTTCTACGTAACAGTCATACCGTGACACTTACCGAGGCCGGTTCGGAACTGTTGCCTTATGCCCGCCGCACGCTTCATGCCGCCAATGCCTGTGCCGACCGTCTGCATGATTTGCAGCAGCTCCTGGCCGGAACACTCAATATTGGGGTGACCTTCACCTTCAGTCCCATCCTCACCGAAACGCTCATAGACTTCATGAAGGAATATCCGGCCGTCAAGCTCAATATATTCTATCTGCCCATGGCGGAACTGATGCAGAAACTCATGCGGCGTGAGGTGGATTTTGTGCTTGCTTTCAAGCCGTCGCAGTGTTACGATGGAGTGGAGTCGCACATTCTTTTTGACAATCATCTGGCCGCCGTCGTTCACGACAACCACCCTTTGGCACGTTTTGAAACCGTGAGTTTCAGTGATATATCCCGCTATGATGTAGCCTTGCCGGCCCGCGGGCTACAGGCCCGCGAGGTTTTCGAGCAGCTGGTGGCCCGTTACCGTTTACGGCTTAATGTACGTGCCGAACTCAACGAAGTGAATATCCTCCTCAAACTTATCCGCCAGAGCCGTCTGGTCACCATTCTTTCCGAGTCTGCCATTTCTGGCGAACAAGGCGTGCGTGCTGTCCCTATCGGTCTGCCCGATACCGAGATGCAGGGATGCGTCCACACCCTTCAGGGAACTTACCGCAAGCGCTCCGCCTGCGAGTTCATCCGTTTGCTCAGCGAGTCGAATGCCGTTCGCCGCCGTGTGCGTGAATGGCTTGACTGAGTGTGTGGCTTTCTAGGATTCAATTGATGGATACTGTAACGGTTATGCAGAGATTCTTTGCATTTTCCGTAATATTTATTCAATAAAAAGTCGGGTGTCTATAGATAATTTGCTAATATTGCATTTGCGAGTCATGCCGCTTCCGTGCTTCCTGAGAAGGGAAGGATGCGGTTTGCTCCTTATGTATTCATATTCTAACCTGTCTGTCCTATGAAAAAGTTGCTTTTATGTGTTTTTTTGTAGTATTCAGGCTTTCCCTCCCCTTTGTGCTCAGGTGTTTGACATGTTCCGTCAGACCAAAGAATTGTCTCCCATCCTTGACGACACGGTTGTGAGGTGAAGGAGGCCCGCGGCCTCCGCGGCATCTGGAGTTACGTCGGCCGTATGCGCCTCATGGAGGTGCGCCATCCCGATGGCCGTCCCGCTCCTGACGTCTACAAAAAAACTCCAGAAGAGATATGCTTCCTACAACGACAGGACGGGTTATCCCAAGATGTGGAACGGCCCGATGATGAAGAAGAAGTTTCGGGTCAAGCCGAAATTCCGGTGCATTTGTTAAAATTCGAGAGCTGAAATGT
>NZ_BEWW01000286.1 GCF_002933955.1 Prevotella sp. MGM2 | reverse complement strand
CCGAAGGGGTCAAACTCACGCGCCTTTTCCAACGTCTGCCGACTTCTTTCAAACATTGGCGTAATTCGATATGATCGTTAGCTCCGTCATAGGCACACATGGCTTTCATTTCTTTACAGAACTCGTCCTTATCCATATTTCCAGCAGCTATGTAGAGATTCTCCACAAAATGATAATCTTCTGCCGTTATCAGTCTTCGTGTCCTGTCTTCAAATTCTTTCTGTGTCATTGTCCTTTTACTTTTAGGGTTTAACATTCTGCCGCCTCGGCTTTTTTTCGTACCTTTGGCGGCTGTGTTATAAGTTTCACGCTGCAAATATCGTGATTTCTCACGAATATACAAATAAAATGCGTGAGAAATTTCGATTTTCTATAAATTATACATGTATGGACGAAACAATTCACGATAGGATAGGGGCATTAGTCCAAGAATATGGAGATGGCAAAAACACTGTATTTGCCAATAAAATAGGCATAAGTGAGGGAAATATACGTGGTTATATCAAAGGCATCATGCCAAAGGCTGATGTTCTTGAAAAAATAGTGAGAACTCTCGATGTAAATGCAATGTGGTTACTCACGGGAATAGGACACATGCGCGTAAGCAATTTAGATATAAATGCACCTGTACTTGTTTCTGACAATGACAGGCTTGCTCCTATATTGCAACAATTCGATGTATTTATTCAAAAAAAAGACGCACAGATTGTACAGCAAGCAGAAGAAATTGGGCGGTTAAAAGAACGAGTTTCTCAACTTGAACGGGGAAAGGGAAAAAATGCCTCGGATGTCCCGACTTCTGGCGTTGCAAATGTCGGATAACAGTGATAAATATCTTGCGCCGCTGATATGCCCCTTTATATGCCCCATATATGGGTACTTTCTTAGGAATCATGCTGTTTTTTCATTTTTTCGAGGGGAAAATACGCCTTAAACGGTTATAATCAACAACTTAAATAGATTATAGCCGCTATTTTTCCTATATACAAAAAGGAATTAAAGGGGTAGATTTTCACGAAAAAGCCGCTTTTATATAGTCGTTTTTGCTCTTTTGGGGGAGTATTCACCATACACGCAGACACCCCAACTGACACCCCATCTGACACCCCAACCTCGTTTTTTCAAACGAAACGTACCGTTTTACCTCCTACCCTACCCGACCATTTACACCTCAATTCTACCATTTCCAAAAGTCCCTTTAACTGGTGATAAAACGCCCGTTAAAGGGTATTTTTCCGCTTTGCTGCCTCGCCACTACCCTACCCTCCCCAACGCCCCAAAAACAACAGGAGATACGGCTAAAAGCCCCATTTCACGCCGTTATTGCTCGTTTGTAGTGGTGTACTCACCAGACAAAAGAAAGCGGCCAGAAAGCCCCAAAAAGCCATCTGACCGCCCATGCGATTAAAGCAAATTAAACCTGATGCAAAGCCGCATTAAACACCTGCTTAAACACTTTGCCCTCGTTCTTAAAGCAAAACTAAACTAACTTAAACCTTTTGTGCGTTTCGTTTTCCTGTCCTCTACCCCACCACCCTCACCTACTTACCGAATTATCAAAGGTTTACACATTCAAACGTTCTTCATATTGTTGTACGCTTCGTTTTCATGCCCATAATTAGAAATTAAAAGTTCACTATCAACAAACACATTTGCAAAAATCAGTAAAGAATTTAATTCAATTGAACATAAATTCCAGATCAAATTCAGATACAGAATTTGCCTGTAAAAAAATTTTGCAACCATTAATAACAGATGGTAAAACCATTCAAAATCAAATAATTCTACAGTTAGACCATGATATATCATCCTCTAACGAAGATAAAGAGTTCATTAAAAACTTAAACGAAGAAGAACTCGCATCTTTGTCTTTTTTATTATATCATATAGATATATTAGACAAAAATGATAGTACCCAACCCTCAACAATTAGCACACAATCTGTTGACACAAAAAGACTAAGAAATTGCCTAGGATTTGCTATCGGAGTTTCACAAATAAAGGAACTTTCCGTAAATGGCATACTTACAGCTACAACACTTAGAAAAGCCATTATAGCCATCGGGAAAAGATACCTTGGATATATAGGTGTAGTATTAATGGTAGCTGATTTCTATGACTGTTTCTATGGTTAATTAAAACACTATGGACCTCGAAAACAAACTCGACATATTGGCCTTGCTCAACAGCATCTGCTTCATAACACTGCACATCGGCTGGTGGAGCGGCAAAGCGATTTTCACCGATATCAGTGGCGCAGGAGTGGCGATGTCGTTCCTGCTCTGCATGCTTCTTCTGTTCCACATCAGGAAACGAGCGGTCCCTTCCCTGAAGAAAAAACTCTACCGGCGAATCATCAACCAAAGCATATTCTGCCTGTCTTTCATAATTTTATACATCCTCTCCAAATAGCTCCATGGCAGACAGTCCATCATCATCCGGCCGTACAAGATGCCCTCTCCCGGTGCTTGAACGGCCTTTTCCTTGCCCTTAACCGGAGGGGGCGGAGACGGGGCCATCCTCACAGTATAAAAACCTAAAAACTGCATTTTTGCTTTGCCATTCTCACGCCTTGCACTAACTTTGCCCCTTATAAGGATAAAAAAAGAGGTACGGACATGAATCTGACCAACTTGCTCCGGCACGGCTTCAAGAGCCGCGCACGGGCCATAGAACGTTATGCCGGCCACGCTGAGGAAATCCAGCGCGGCGTACTGGCGCGCCTGCTGGCCACAGCGGCCGACACCGAGTGGGGCGCGCGCCACGGCTATGCGGCCACCAAGGACTACGAACAATATGCCGCAGCCACACCGCTCAACACCTATGAGGAACTCAAGGGCTACATTGACCGCATGCGCCACGGCGAACACGACGTGCTCTGGCCCGGCGCCGTGCGATGGTATGCCAAATCGTCGGGAACGACCAACGACAAGAGCAAATTCATACCCGTGAGCCGCGACGGACTGCACGACACCCATTACGCCGGCGGCAGGGACACCGTCAGCCTCTATCTGCGCAACACTCCCGGGAGCCGCCTCTTCGACGGCCGCGCCCTCATACTGGGAGGCAGCCACGCGCCCAACTACAACCTGCCCCACTCGCTGGTGGGCGACCTGAGCGCCATCCTGATAGAAAACATCAACCCGATGGTCAACCTCGTGCGCACACCCGGTAAGAAAGTAGCCCTGCTCGCCGACTTTGAGGAAAAGCGCGACCGCATAGCCCAAATGGCGGCGCGTCAAAACGTGACGAACCTATCAGGCGTACCCTCATGGATGATGGCCGTGCTCAACCGCGTGCTTGAGATAACCGGCAAAGACTCCATTGAGCAAGTATGGCCCAACCTTGAGGTGTTCTTCCACGGCGGCGTAGCCTTCACGCCCTACCGCGAGCAATACCGCCGCCTGATACGCTCCGAAAGAATGCACTACATGGAAACCTACAACGCCTCGGAAGGTTTCTTCGGACTGCAGGACGACCCCGCCGACACGGCCATGCTCCTGATGCTCGACTACGGCGTGTTCTACGAATTCATTCCGCTTGAGGAACTGGAAACGGAACGGCCGCAAGCCGTCCCCCTGTGGGGCGTGGAAACAGGACGCAACTATGCCATCGTCATCTCCACCTCCTGCGGCCTGTGGCGCTACCAGATCGGCGACACGGTGCGCTTCACCTCCGTGCGGCCCTACAAATTCGTCATATCCGGCCGCACAAAATGCTTCATCAACGCCTTTGGCGAAGAACTAATAGTAGACAACGCCGAGCAGGGACTGGAACGTGCCTGCCGCGAAACGGGAGCCGTTGTGACGGAATACACTGCCGCGCCGGTGTTTATGGACGCCGGAGGAAAGTGCCGCCACCAATGGGTGGTGGAATTCGGGCGGGAGCCGCAAGACCTCGATGACTTTGCCCGCCGCCTCGACAACGCGCTCCAGACCATCAACTCGGACTATGAGGCCAAACGCTACAAGAACCTCACCCTGCAGCCGCTCGAAATCATCCCCGCCCGCCGCGGACTCTTCAACGACTGGCTCAAAAGCCGCGGTAAGCTGGGCGGACAGCACAAAGTGCCGCGGCTGGCCAACAACCGCGACATCATAGAACAAGTCATCGCGCTCAACAACGCCTCTTCCCCGTCATGAACCACATCTCAGCCCTATCCCATTCCATACGCATAGCGGCCATCCTCGTCGCTGCAATGCTCCTCACGGCCTGCGCCAATCCCGGCAGCGGCCCCGACGGAGGTCCCTACGACGAGACGCCGCCACGCATCGTAAGCATGTCGCCGGCCATAGGGCAGCGAATGGCCAAGGACAAAAAGGTGACCATCACCTTCGACGAACTGATAAAGGTGGAAAACGCCCAGGAGAAAATAACGATATCGCCGCCACAGATAGAGATACCCGACATCAAAGTGCAGGGCCGGCGCATAACGGTGGAACTGATCGACTCGCTGAGGGAGAACACGACTTACACTATCGACTTCTCCGATGCCATTGTCGATGCCAATGAAGGCAATCCGCTGGGCAACTTCACCTACTTCTTTTCAACAGGCGAAAGCCTCGACACAATGGAGGTGGCCGGCAACGTGCTGGCCGCCGAAAATCTGGAACCGGTAAAAGGCATTCTGGTAGGCCTGCACACCGACACCACCGACACGGCCTTCACGAAAAAGCCCTTTGACCGCGTGGCACAGACCGACAGCCGCGGCCGTTTCCGCATCAAAGGCGTGGCGCCGGGCACCTACCGCATCTTCGCCCTCAAGGACATGGACGGCGACTTCCGCTTCTCCACAGGCGAAATGCTTGCCTTTCTGGGCGAAAAGGTCGTACCCCGCAGTTTTCCCGCCGTAAGGGCCGACACCGTGTGGCGCGACACGGTGCGCTACGACAGCATCCGGCAGGTGCACTACACCCGCTACGTCCCCGACGACCTCGTACTGCTGGCTTTCAGCGAAAAGAACACACAGCGCCACTTCCTGAAAACCCAACGCGACGTGCCCGAATGGTTCCGCATTTACTTTACCGCCCCATCAGCCAAGGCACCCGAAGTGCACGGACTCAACTTCAACGCCGACAGCCTGTTGCTGCACCAGCCCAACACCGGCAACGACACACTCACCTATTGGCTGCGCGACACGTCAATACCTCAGGTGGACACGCTGCGCATGACCTACACCTACGAAGCCTACGACGACTCGCTGGGACACAACACACTGCGCACCGACACACTGGAGCTAACGCCTAAAATGACCATGGCGCGCCGCCTCAAGCAACAGGCCGAAGCCATGGAGAAATGGCAGAAAGCGCTGGAACGCCGCCACAAACGCGGCGACTACTCCGAAGAAACACCGCCGCAGGTTTTCCTCAACATCAAAGGCAACACCTCGCGCAGCATCACACCGGCAGAAAACATCCGACTCTCCTTCGAAGAACCCGTTATGCGCCTCGACACCGCCGGAATACACCTCCGTCTGCTGGTCGACTCGACAAAGGTGGACGCCCCCATGCGCCTGAAAAGGCCCTCCGGCGTAATGACAGCCCTCACCGTAATGGGCGAATGGCGATACGGACAGAAATACGAACTGGAGGTGGATTCGGCCGCTGTCACCGGCCTGTCCGGACAAGTCAACAACAAATTCAAACTGGCAGTCAACGTAGGAAAGGAAGCCGACTACGGTTCGCTGTTCCTCCACCTGCCGGGAGCCGACATCACCACCACCGTACAGCTCCTCAAGAGCGACAGCAACATAGAGCGGCAGGTGAGGATCAAAGGCGGCCGGGCGGACTTCTTCTACCTGCAACCGGGCACCTACTACCTGCGCTGTTTCGTAGACGGCAACCTCAACGGCTGCTGGGACACGGGCGATTATGCCGCAGGACTGCAGCCCGAAGCGGTGTACTACTTCCCCGCACCCATTGAAGTGAGAGCCAACTGGGACATAGAGCAGACGTGGCACGTGAAAGAGCTGCCCCTCATCCACCAGAAGCCCGAAGCCATCACCAAGCAGAAGGCTGATGAAGAAAGAAAGCCGCGCAACCTCAACGCCGAACGCAACCGGCAGTTGGGACGCTCCTGAAACCACTCACACCAACACCACTTAAAAAACGATGAAACAATGAAAAAACTAATCACTCTCCTGGCTGTGATCCTGCTCACGGCCACGGCCGCATCGGCCCAATGCTCATCGAAAAACACCGCTTTCAAGAGCGGCGAGACACTGATGTATGATCTTTACTTCAACTGGAAGTTCGTATGGGTGAAAGCCGGTACGGCCTACATGAACACCACACAGACAAAGTGGAAAGGCCAGCCCGCCTACAAAACTTATCTCATCACACGCAGTTCCGGCAAAGCTGACAAATACTTCGTCATGCGCGACACACTCACCTCCTACTGCGGCCTCGACCTCGTGCCCTATTACTATAAAAAAGCCGCACTCGAAGGCAAGACCTACCGCCTTAACGAAGTAACCTACTTCTATCCCGACAACCGCTGCACGGCACAAATGACCTACCGCCGCAACAACGACAAGCCCCTCAGCAAGAAATACTCGGGCGAGCATTGCGCCTACGACATGATCAGCATGCTCCTGCGTGCACGGTCGTTCGACCCCTCGGGCTTCAAGGAAGGACACCGCATGCCCTTTCTCATGGCAGACGGCCGGACATGCCAGTGGCAGAACATCGTCTACCGCGGAAAGAAGAAGTTTAAAATGGAAAATTCCTCCACCACCTACCGTTGCCTCGTATTCTCCTTTGTGGAAAAAGAAAACGGCAAGGAAAAAGAGGTCGTGACCTTCTACATCACTGACGACAAGAACCACATTCCCGTGCGCCTCGACCTCAACCTCAACTTCGGAACCGCCAAGGCCTTTCTCAGCGGCGCCACAGGCCTGCGCAATCCGCAAACGGCCAAACTAAAATAAGAAAAAAAGACACTCAGACAGCAGGGTGACAAACGCACGGACAGCCCCGACCGTCAGGCGGCCTACTCCGCCGTGCGCTTGTCACACCTCATTTTATAACCAGTCACCCCTCACCGCCATGCTCCTTATCATTGACGACAAAATACCTTTTATGCGCGGACAGGCCGAAAAGCTAGGGAACACCGTCTACCTATCCGGCAGCGCCATAACCGCCGATGACGTGCGCCGGGCCGACGCCCTTATCATCCGCACCCGCACCCGTTGCGACCGCCGCCTGCTCGAGGGCAGCAGCGTCAGGTTTGTAGCCACGGCCACCATCGGACATGACCACATTGACACCCATTATCTCAGCCACGCCGGCATAGGCTGGAGCAACTGCCCGGGCTGCAACGCCGGCAGCGTGGCACAATACGTGGAGTCGTCTCTGCTCCTGCTCCAGGCCGCAGGCCGCACAGACCTCCGGAACGCCACCCTGGGCATCGTAGGCGTCGGCCACGTGGGCAGCCAAGTGGCCCTCATGGCACGCCGCCGCGGCATACGCCTCCTGCTCTGCGACCCGCCGCGACACGAAGGCCGCGTGCGCCACAGCCATCTGCCCGTCAAGGCCGAAGAATGCACCGCCTCTCTGGCCGATGTAGCCGCCGAAGCCGACATCATCACCCTGCACACTCCCCTCACCACCACAGGTCCCGACGCGACACTACATCTGGCCGGCGAGGATTTCCTCAACCGGCTGCGGCGCAAACCTATCCTCATCAATGCCGGCCGCGGCGAACTGACCGATACCGAAGCCCTGCTCCGCGCCCTCGACCGCGCACTGGTGTCGGAAGCCGTCATCGACACTTGGGAAGGAGAACCCCACATTGACCGCCGCCTGCTCGACCGCGCCTTTCTGGCCACCCCCCACATAGCCGGATACTCGGCCGACGGAAAAGCCAACGGTACACGCATGGCGCTGCAGGCCGTGGCGCGACACTTCGGCGTCAAGGCCGACTTCCTCATAGAGCCGCCCCAGCTGCCGGCAGGCTTTGCCTACTATCCCGAACTGGCAGGCCACCTGCCGGCCCTCACAGGCAACGACAGCGATACCATCGGACACTTGAGGCGCTACGACCCGCGACGCGACAGCGATGCCCTGAAAGCCCGGCCGGAAGACTTCGAACGCCTGCGAGGCAACTATCCGCTCCGGCGCGAATGACCCGAAAAACAACCCTATCGCTTTTCAGAAAAGCATTACTTGGAATTTGAAAAGCAATACTTACAATTTAAATTCCAAGTAATGCTTTTTACCGTAACAATCCACCAGCCTCTCCAAAAGAAAGAAACCATAAAGCTTCATCCACTCGTTTTCTGAAAAACTGTTTGCTTTCCAAAAAAAATCGTACTTTTGCAGTGGAATATAACAAACATAGAAACAACATCATATCTCAATAAATATGAAAAAAATATTACTCATCGCCTGCCTGCTCCTGCCGCTGTCCTTAACCAAACTCAGCGCACAGGTATCCAACTCGGCTGAGTTTCCGGCCGGCAACAATGCCAACACCGTCGGTACCAACATGCCAACACAGCCTAAATACGGTGCGGTGCGCTACGACTCCCTTCTCCATGCCCTGCCCGAATACACGGCCATGGAGGCACAACTGGCCGAACTGCGCAAACAGCACGAAACAGAAGCCGCTTACAACGAAACGACCTTCAAGCGCATGTTTGCCGAATTTCTACAGGGACAGAAAGACTTTCCCGAAAACATCCTCCTCAAACGCCAACGCGAACTGCAAAACGCTCTGGAGAGAGGCATCGCCTTCCGCCGCGAAGCCGAAAATCTGCTCGACAAGGCCCGGCAGGACATGGAACGCCCCATCCGTCAGCTCCTCGACCGCGCCATAGCCGCCACAGCCGAAGTACGGGGTTATGAAGTCGTTGTCAACCGCGACGCGAACACGTTGCCATACCTCAAACCCGCCCTCACGGAAGACGCCACTCCCTTCATCGTAGAAATGATTGGAACTCTGCGCAACTATTAATCTGACCGCGGACACCATACCTGTATTCTCATGAGCACACTTCCTGACCCAATAACCGCAAAAGGCCCTATCGGCGTATTCGACTCAGGCTACGGCGGGCTGACTATCCTGCGGCAAATCCGTCAGCTGCTCCCCCAGTACGACTATATCTATCTGGGCGACAACGCGCGCGCCCCCTACGGCGGCCATTCCTTCGAAGTCATCTACCGCTACACGCTCGAGGCCGTCGAGGCGCTCTTCAGCCACGGCTGCCATCTCGTCATACTGGCCTGCAACACCGCCTCGGCCAAAGCACTCAAAACCATTCAGGAAGTAGACCTCGCACGCCTCGACCCCTCCCGCCGCGTGCTGGGAGTGATACGCCCCACCGTCGAAGCGGTGTGCCATCTCACGCTCTCGCGCCACATCGGCGTATTGGCCACGGCAGGCACCATCAACTCGGAGTCGTACACCCTTGAAATCAAAAAAACGGCCCCCGACATTACCGTCACCGGGCAAGCCTGCCCCATGTGGGTGCCACTGGTGGAAAACGACGAATTCGACTCACCCGGAGCCGACTACTTCGTGAAAAAACGCATCGACGGCATTCTCCGTCTTGACCCCGCCATCGACACGCTTGTGCTGGGCTGCACCCACTACCCCCTACTGATGAACAAAATAGTGAAATACACACCGCCAGGCGTGCGCATTGTACCGCAAGGAGAATATGTGGCCGCCGCTTTGGGCAACTACCTTGAGCGGCATCCCGATATGGCCGAACGATGCTCCAAAGGCGGGAAATGCCACTATCTCACCACAGAAAACCCTCAAAAGTTCCACGACAACGCCACCCTTTTCATGCACCAACCCGTGGAAGTGGAACAAATAGAGCTATAAGCCGCCGGAAAACCACCCCTGGCACGGCAGTCGCGCCAGACCGTCCCAAAACGGGACTTCCCAACCGGAAGACACCAGGAAGCAAAGCCCGATTTCCGGCAATACACACATTAGTATAATATAACAAAGACACCGCCACACGCTGTCGTATTCTTTCCATGCAACCCCAACGTCCGAAAAAATCCGTCCTCATCACCGGTGCCAGCGGCTTCATAGGCAGTTTTCTCGTAGAACATGCCTTGAAAGAAGACATGGAGGTATGGGCCGCCATACGCCCCACCAGCAGCCGGAAATACCTGACGGACGGACGCATCCGCTTTATCGAGCTGGACCTTGGCAACGGCCAGCACCTTCTCCGGCAGATAGAAGACCACCGCCGCAAGCACGGCCCGTGGCAACACGTCATCCATGCCGCCGGAGCCACCAAATGCGCCAGTCCCGAAGACTTTAAGGCCGTCAACACCGAAGGCACACGAAACCTCGTACAAAGCCTCACGGCAGCCAAAGCCCTGGAAGGACGATTCGTATTCGTCAGCTCGCTCAGCATCATGGGACCGGTACACGAACACGACGGCCGCGAAATAACCGCCGCCGACACGCCCTGCCCCAACACCACCTACGGCCGCTCCAAACTGGCGGCAGAAGAACTTCTGGGCACCGTTGAAGGACTCGACTACATCATCCTCCGCCCGACAGGCGTTTACGGCCCGCGCGAACGCGACTACTTTCTCATAGCCGACAGCATCAGGAAACACGTTGACTTCGCCGTTGGATTCCGCCGTCAGCGAATCACTTTCATCTACGTGCGCGACCTCGTCGATGCCGCCTTCCGCGCCCTCGTGAACGGCAGGAGCGGAAGCACCTACCTGCTCTCCGACGGGGCCGACTACAATCCGCGCCATTTCGGCCGCCTCATACAGCAGGAAATGGGCGTGCGCCACGTACTCCGCCTCACCGCCCCGCTGTGGCTGCTCCGCGCCGTCTGCGCCCTGGGCGAAAAAACGGCGCGCCGCCGGGGAAAGGCCGTCACGCTCAACAAGGACAAATACAACATAATGAAACAGCGCAACTGGCGATGCGACATCACACCTGCACGCCGCGAACTGAATTTCACCCCACAATATGACCTGGCGCGAGGCGTTAAAGAAACCATAGCCTGGTACAAGAAAGAAAAATGGATTTGAATCTCATCGGAAAACAACCGTTGCGCCACGGACTGCTCGGCGTGGAAAAAGTCACACTCATCTACACGCTCTTCACCGCCCTGGCCATAGGCGTGGCATGGCCGGAGATGACCGCACCGTGGCAACTGCTGCAAGGACGAATATTCGTGGTGGCGGGCATCCTCACCACAGGCATCGTCTACCGCATACTGCCGTGCCGCGCATCGCTCTTCCTGCGCTATTTCTACCCCCTATCGCTCCTGGCCTACTGGTATCCCGACACTTACGAGTTCTGCCAGCTGCTGCCCAACCTCGACCACCTTTTCGCCGCCGCCGATCTCGCCCTCTTCGGGTGCCAGCCGTCCATAGGCTTCAGCCGGCTGCTGCCGTCGAAACTATGGAGCGAACTTTTCCACATGGGCTATTTCTCCTATTATCCCATGATAGCGCTCACCGTGTTCGTGCCGCTCTTCACCGACCGTTCACGCTTCAGCCGCACCGCCTTTGTGGTGATGACCTCCTTCTTCATGTATTATCTCATCTACCTGTTCCTTCCTGTGGCAGGACCGCAATACTACTTTCAGGCCATCGGCACCGACGCGGCCCAAAGCGGCCATCTGACCGCCTTGGGCGACTATTTCCGCACACACACCGAGATGCTCCGCTCGCCAGGCACCGACGGTTTCTTCCGCAATCTGGTGGAAAACGCCCAGGCTAACGGCGAACGCCCAACGGCGGCCTTCCCTTCCTCACACGTAGGCATAAGCACCATCCTCATGCTGCTCATGCGGCGCAACTGCCGGCCCGTCATGTGGTGCATGATGCCCTTCTACCTCCTGCTGTGCGCCTCCACCGTCTACATCGAGGCACACTACCTCGTCGACGTATTCGGCGGCCTTCTCTCGGCCGTAATCTTCTACCGGCTCAGCCACCGCCTCTTCCCCTATATGGAACATCTGACAGTAGAAGGGAAAACACCCGACACCCTGCCTCCCCCCGCCGGCCGGACAAACCAGACAATGCGAAACAACTAACCCAAAACAAAACCGATATGAAAAAGATTCTACTTACTCTCGCCTTGGCCATGCCCTGCGCCCTTCTCACGGCCCAGACACCGGGCGGCGGCATCTCCGACGACATGCTGAAGCAAATCAGAGCGGAACAGCCCGACGGGGCCTCCGAAAAAGCCCTGCGCAACGCCATGGCCGGCACCAGCATCAACCAGCTGGCCACCGTGGCCGACAATCCGGCCGTGAAAGACACGTACTTCTCCCACAAAGTCAGTTCAAAAGGCATCACCGACCAGCAATCCTCCGGCCGTTGCTGGCTTTTCACCGGCATGAACGTGATGCGTGCCAAAATGATAGCCCGATACAGACTGGGCGAATTCCAGTTCTCACAGGCCTACAACTTCTTCTACGACCAGCTGGAAAAGTCCAACCTCTTCCTTCAGGCCGTCATCGACAACGCCTCCAAGCCCATGGACGATAAAACCGTGGAATGGCTCTTCAAGCATCCGCTCTCCGACGGCGGCACCTTCTGCGGCGTGCAGGACGTGGTGACGAAATACGGCCTCGTGCCCGCCGAAGTCATGCCCGAACGCCACAGCGCCAACAACACCTCACGCATGGCCGACCTCCTATCGCTGAAACTCCGCGAGTACGGCCTCACCCTCCGCGAAGCCGCCGCCAAAGGCGAAAAGGCCGGACAGCTGCAGGAGCGCAAAACAAAAATGCTCGCCACCGTCTACCACATCCTCTCCGTATGCCTGGGCGAACCGCCCACGGAGTTCACCTGGACGCGAAAGGACGTGAAAGGACAGCCCGTCGACACAAAAACCTACACTCCTCTGTCCTTCTACAAGGAATACGTAGGCGCCGACCTCAAAGGCAACTATGTCATGCTCATGAACGACCCCTCACGGCCTTACCACAAAACCTACACCATCGACCTCGACCGCCACACCTACGACGGCGAGCAGTGGACCTACCTCAACCTTCCCATCGAAGAAATCAAGGAAATGGCCATCGCCTCCATCAAAGACTCCACGATGATGTACTTCTCCTGCGACGTAGGCAAGTTCCTCAATTCCAAAACCGGCATACTCTCATTGGGCAACTACGACTACGCCTCGCTCCTCGGCACTGACTTCCCCATGAACAAGGCCGACCGCATACGCACCTTCGCCTCCGCCTCCAGCCATGCCATGACACTCATGGCCGTAGACCTTGACGAACAGGGCCGGCCCAAGAAATGGATGGTAGAAAACTCCTGGGGAGCCTCTTCGGGCCATCGCGGCCACCTCATCATGACCGATGAATGGTTCGACGAATACATGTTCCGCCTCGTAGTGGAAAAACGCTTCGTGCCCAAAAAGACACTCAGACTCCTGGAGCAGAAGCCCACCCTCCTGCCCGCCTGGGACCCCCTCTTCGCCCCCGAGCAGTAAGCCTCTGGCCACACCTCATTATCAACCTGTTACTTCGGGCTGAAAAAGTCCGTATTACAATTTAAATTCCAAGTATTCCTTTTCAAATTGCAAGTAATGCTTTTTTGAAAAGGAATACTTCTTTTTTTTGCGCCCCCGCGGAAGAAGAAAAACAAGGGACGTCGCCTTCCGTCATTTTCCGGAAAATGACGGAAGGCGACAAATCAGTCCGCAGCGGCACGGCAGCTTTACAAAAAAATAGCTAACTTTGCCCTATTATGCAAACACAAACCGACAACCGCCCGAACGTAGCCGTCGTACTGGCCGCCGGCACAGGCAGTCGCATGCAGGCCGACCGCCCCAAACAATACCTCACGCTAGGCGGACGAATGGTGGTGGAGCACAGCATCGAAGCCTTTGAACGCCATGCAGACATCAGCGAAACCGTCATCGTAGTCGCCGCCGGCCACATAGAAGAAATGCGGCAGCTCACACGCCGCCGCGGATGGCAAAAGGTACGGCACATACTCCCCGGAGGAACCGACCGCAGCGGATCGAGCCTGGCCGCCATCCGCGCCTACACGGGCCGGACGGTGAACCTCCTCTTTCACGATGCCGCCCGGCCGCTGGTGACACAACACACCATCACCGCAGTGTGCCGCGCCCTAAGGGAATACCCCGCCGCTTGCGCCGCCCTTCCCGCCGTCGACACCATGGCCGAAATCCACAACGGCTGCATCAGCCGCATCCCTCCCCGTGAACGCATGGTACACCTGCAAACGCCGCAAGGCTTCCGGGCCGAAACAATAGCCCGCGCCTACGGCATGGCACTGGCCGACCCCGACTTCAGGGCCACCGACGACTGCGGCGTAATGACACGCTATCTGCCGGAAGAAAAGATAAAATACGTCGAAGGATCGGCACGTGCCGTCAAACTCACCTTTGCCAGCGACACTGACCGCCTCGAAAAACTGCTCCTCCAACCCGAATAAACCCTTCAGCCCAATGCCGCAAAACAACACTACCGCAACGGCTGCCAGCCACCCCAACAGCACACCTGAACAACGCGACCGCTACCGCCGCAACCACACTCAGGCCCGCCTGCGCAGCCTGCAGCTGGCCTTGGTCGACATTCTGCGGGAAGTGGCCCGCCTGTGCGAGCGCCACAACATTCCCTACTGGCTCGACAGCGGCACACTGCTCGGCGCCGTGCGCCACGGAGGGTTCATTCCCTGGGACGACGACATAGACATCTGCCTCAGAAACAGCGACATGGCGCGCTTCGCCGAAATAGCCCGCCGCGAACTGCCGCCGCATCTCTTCGTGCAGACACCGCAAACGGAACCGGACATGCGCCTGCCCATCTGCAAGGTGCGCAACCTCAACTCATTCATAGTGGAATACGGCGACGACTTCTCACGCAGCTACGCCAAAGGCATCTACGTAGACATCTTCCCAATGGAACCGTGGCCCTCGTTCGGACCGCAGTTCTCCAAACGCGTGGCACGCGGCTACTGCAAGGCCAACGCCATACTCCACGCACAGCACTACTACAGCCTGCGGTCGGCGGCGGAGCTCTTTTATTTCGGCCTCAAACGCCTGTGGTGCAAAACACTCTGGCGCACGGGGGCACTCTTTGCAGGACGCGGAAAATATTACTCCAACATCCTCGAAAACAGCGGCAACGGCAACCGCCACCTGACCGAAACCATCTTTCCCACAGGCCGCATAGAATTTGAAGGGGAAAGCTTTGCCGCACCCGCCGACCCCGACCGCTATCTGCGCGACCTCTTCGGAGACTACATGCAGCTGCCTCCCGAGAACCAGCGCCGCGGCCACGCTGTCTTCTTCGCCGAACAACTGGAAAAGACACCAGAGAAGTCACCGGCCCGACAAAACACATAACGACAATTCCCAAACACATGCAAGCCATTATCCTGGCCGCCGGAATGGGGCGGCGCCTGGGTGAACTCACCCGCCAAAACACCAAATGCATGGTGCGCGTCAACGGCACCACGCTCATCGACCGCCTGCTCACACAGCTCTCACGCCTCAGCCTCAACCGGGTGGTCATCGTCGTAGGCTACAAAGGCGAAGAACTGCGCCGCTACATCGGGGCCCGCTTCGACGGAAGCCTGCGCATAGAATACGTCGAAAACCCCGTATTCGACAAAACCAACAACATCCACTCCCTCGCACTGGCCAAGGAACAGTTGCAGCAGGACGACACCCTGCTCATAGAGAGCGACCTCATTTTCGACGACGAAATGTTCAGCCTCATCCTTTCCAACCCGTACCCCAATCTGGCACTGGTGGCCAAATACCAGACGTGGATGGACGGCACAATGGTATGTATCGACTCCGACAACAACATCGTCAACTTCGTGCCCAAAAAGGCTTTCGACTACGCCGACACCGGCCGCTACTACAAAACGGTGAACATCTACAAGTTCAGCCGCGACTTCGCACGCCACAAATACGTGCCCTTTCTCGAAGCCTACAGCAAGGCGCTGGGCAACAACGAATATTACGAACAAGTGTTGCGCGTCATCACCTTCCTCGACAAGAGCGAGCTGAAAGCCCTGCCCGTCACCACCGAAAAATGGTACGAGATAGACGACATACAGGACCTCGACATCGCCACCGCCCTCTTTTCCGAAGGCGACGAGCAGTTGCGCCAATATATGCGCCGCTACGGCGGATACTGGCGCTTCCCCGGCATGCTCGACTACTGCTATCTGGTCAACCCCTACTTCCCCTCACGGCGGATGAAGGACGAAATGCGCGCCAACTTCGACACGCTGCTCACCGAATACCCCTCGGGCATGCAGGTCAACGCCCTGCTGGCCGGCAAGTGCTTCGGCGTCAGACAGGACTACGTGGTGCCCGGCAACGGAGCGGCCGAACTCATCAAGAGCCTCATGGAGCACACCGCCGGAAGGATGGGCGTGGTATGCCCCACCTTTGAGGAATATCCCAACCGCCGGCCGGCCGGCATGCTGGAGGTGTTCACGCCCGAAAACGACGACTTTGCCTACACTGCCGACGACCTGATGGACTTCTTCGCCTCCCGCCCCGTCGACACCCTGCTGCTGGTCAACCCCGACAACCCGTCGGGCAACTTCATTGCCCGCGCCGACGTGCTCCGCCTGGCCGCATGGTGCGGAGAGCGCGGCACGCGCCTCGTGGTGGACGAATCGTTTGTCGACTTCAGCACCGGCTATGCCAGCAACAGCCTCCTCTCCGACGACGTGCTCGAAGCGCACCCGAGGATGATAGTGATGAAAAGCATCTCGAAGAGTTTCGGAGTGCCCGGACTACGGCTCGGACTGCTCGCCTCGGCCGACACGGAACTCATCGGCAAAGTAAAGAAAGACATAGCCATTTGGAACATCAACTCCTTTGCCGAATTCTACATGCAGATATACTCCAAATATGAAGCCGACTACCACCTGGCGTGTGAAAAATTCCAGGACGAACGCCGGCGACTGGCCGAAGCGCTGGACGGCATAAGTTTCCTGCGCGTCATCCCCTCGCAGGCCAACTACTTCCTCTGTCAGGTGCTTCCCCCCCTCACCTCCCACGGCCTCACCGCCTCAATGCTCAAGCGCCACAACATCCTGCTGAAAGACTGCAGCGCGAAACGCGCTTTCGGCGGCAGGAACTACGTGCGCATCGCCGTGAGGGGCAGCGGCGACAACGACCGCCTCATACGCGCCCTGAAGAGCATGGAATGAACCTTTCACAAAACAAGAACCGATGAAGATCATCTCACACGACCACATACAGCGGCTGGCCATCCGTCCCCAAACATGCGTGGAATGGGTGCGCGAAAGCTTCCTCCTCAAGGCCGGAGCCCAACTGCCCGCCAAAATCAGCCTCCACCCCCAAGGCAGCGATTTCTTCAACACGATGCCCTGCCTGCTGCCCGAACGCTTCCACCGCTTCGGCGTAAAGGTGGTTCACCGCATAGAGGGAGCGCAGCCCACGCTGGGAGGCGACATCCTGCTCTACGACGCCGCTTCGGGAGAGCTGAAGGCCATGCTCGACGGCGACTGGATAACAACGATGCGCACCGGCGCCGTGGCCGCACTGGCCGCACAGCTGTTCCGCCGCCGGGGCGACCTCACCTACGGTTTCATAGGTCTGGGCAACACGGCGCGCGCCACGCTGCTCTGCCTCCTCGCATCCGAGGCGGACCGCCACTTCCACGTAAAGCTGCTGCGCTACAAAGACCAGGCCGAAAGTTTCAAGGCACGCTTTGCGCGCTTTGACAACGTCAGTTTCGAGACATGCGAGACACCGGCCGGCGTGGTAGGCGGAAGCGACGTCGTATTCAGTTGCCTGACCAATGCCGAAACCCTGTTGTGTCCCGACAACACGCTCTTCCGCGAAGGATGCCTCATCGTACCCGTACACACCAAAGGCTTTCAGAACTGCGACCTCTTTTTCGACAGAATATTCGCCGACGACCGTGCCCACGTGTGCGGCTTCCGCTACTTCGACCGGTTCCGCCACTTCGCGGAACTGGCGGACGTGCTCACCGGAACGACAGAAGGCCGCACTTCCGACACCGAACGCCTGCTGAGCTACAACATCGGACTGGGCCTGCACGACGTCCTCTTCGCCCACAAGATATATGAAATGGCCGGCGCCGAAGCCCCCGAAGTGAAAACGGAGCATCCGTCCGCCAAATTCTGGATTTAACACCGGCCGGTCAGTTTCTCCGCCATTATCCCGAGAACGGAACAACGGAAAGACCGGCTTTTACAACAGTTCTCCGCAACCTATATCCCCCCTCATGAACAAAACCATCTGGCTGGCGCGCCTGCTCTACAGCCACACGGGAGGCCTCACCCGTCAGGAAATACGCGACAAATGGCGCGAGCAGGACGACATGGGCCGCCCGATGGCCAGCAGCACCTTCTACGACAACTGCAACTACCTCGAGTCGCGCTACGGCCTGCACGTGCGCCGCGAAGGCAACCGCTACCGGCTGGAATGCCTGTCGGCCTCGGAAGAGAACGTACTGCGGCACATGTTCGGCGACATGGCGGCCGACCTCGGACAGGACAACCGCCCGGCAGGAGCGGAATGGCTGCCGCTGATGGCCGAGGCCATCGACGGCAACAGCGTGCTGCGCATGACCTACGCGCCCTGCGGCAAGGCACCTTACGAAACCGACTTCGCGCCCTACTTCATGCGCCGCATACAAGGACGCCACTACGTTGTGGGCCGTTCGTCCCGCCACAGCAGCGTGCGCACCTTTGCCGCCGACCGCATCGACTCACTCGTCATGATGGCGCAGAAGTTCCGCCGGCCAACCGGCATCACCCCCGAAGGCTGGTTTGCCCACAGCTACGGGGCCTACGGAGGTTATGACCTCGAACCCGTCCACGTGGTGGCGGACGTGCTCACGCAGGATCTGGCCGCCTATCTGCGCGGACGCCCGCTCCATCCCTCCCAAAGCCTCACTCCGGCCGCCGGCGGCAGCGGAGCCGCGGCAAGGCTGGAACTCGACATAGCCCCCACGCGCGACTTCACAGGCGCCCTGCTCTCCTTTGGCGGCAACCTGCGCGTGACGCAGCCCGAAAGCTTACGCCGCCAGATAGCCGGCGAGGTGCGCGCCATGAACCGGCTCTACGCAGAAAACGACAACAGCACCGGGCTATAGGACAGGCCGGGAAAGGATTTTCCAATACACTGAGGGCCAAAACATTAAAAGCCATCAAAAAAGCATTACTTGGAATTTGAATTCCAAGTAATGCTTTTTAAATTGTAAGTAACCCTTTTCGGAAAAGAAATACCTTGTTTCTAAAAAAGGCGCGCCAACGTGGCACAAACATGCTACAAAACATAAAGGGACTTATATCATAATTAAAATAAAAGGACTTACTTTACGGTAATTTTTCAAACTGAACAACATTAACACTCACCAACCATGACAAAGAGATATCCCAAAATCGGTATCCGTCCCACCATTGACGGACGCCAGGGCGGCGTGCGCGAAAGCCTGGAGGAAAAAACCATGAACCTGGCCAAGGCGGTGGCCGCACTCATAACGGGCCATCTGAAAAACGGCGACGGAAGCGCCGTGGAATGCGTCATAGCCGACAGCACGATAGGCCGCGTAGCCGAAGCCGCCGCCTGCGCCGAAAAATTCGAGCGCGAGGGCGTCGGAGCCACCATCACCGTAACGTCCTGCTGGTGCTACGGCGCCGAGACAATGGACATGAACCCTTACTACCCCAAAGCCGTGTGGGGCTTCAACGGCACGGAGCGGCCGGGAGCCGTATATCTGGCCGCCGTGCTGGCCGGACACGCGCAGAAGGGCCTGCCCGCCTTCGGCATATACGGGCACGACGTGCAGGACCTCGACGACAACACCATTCCTGCCGACGTGGCCGAAAAACTGCTCCGCTTTGCCCGCGCCGCACAGGCAGTGGCCACCATGCGCGGCCGCTCCTACCTCTCCATGGGAAGCGTGTCGATGGGCATTGCCGGCTCCATCGTCAGCCCCGACTTCTTTCAGGAATATCTGGACATCCGCAGCGAATCCGTCGACCTGACGGAAATTATCCGCCGCATGACCGAAGGCATTTACGACCACGAGGAGTTTGACAAAGCCATGGCCTGGACGGAAAGACACTGCAAGGCCAACGAAGGCAAGGACTTCAATCCGCCCCACAAAACAAAAACACGCGAGGAAAAGGATGCCGACTGGGAATTCATCGTAAAGATGACCATCATCATGCGCGACCTCATGCAAGGCAACCCCAAACTCAGGGACATGGGCTTCAAGGAAGAGGCATTGGGCCACAACGCCATAGCCGCCGGCTTTCAGGGGCAGCGGCAGTGGACGGACTTCTATCCTAACGGAGATTACTCCGAGGCCATGCTCAACACTTCGTTCGACTGGAACGGCATACGCGAGGCCTACGTGGTGGCCACCGAAAACGACGCGTGCAACGGAGTGGCCATGCTTTTCGGCCATCTGCTCACCAACCGGGCACAGATATTCTCCGACGTGCGCACCTACTGGAGCCCTGAGGCCGTGAAGCGCGTAACGGGCAAGGAACTCACCGGACGGGCCGCCGGCGGCATCATACACCTCATCAACTCCGGCGCGACAACCCTCGATGGTACGGGCCGGCAGAACGACGCGCAGGGACAGCCCGCCATGAAACCTCACTGGGAAATTACCGAAGCCGAGGTGGAGCAGTGTCTGGAGGCCACCACATGGTATCCGGCCAACCGCGACTACTTCCGCGGCGGCGGCTTCTCCTCCAATTTCCTTTCCAAAGGCGGCATGCCCGTCACGATGTCGCGCCTGAACCTCGTGAAAGGGCTTGGCCCCGTGCTGCAGATAGCCGAAGGATGGACTGTGGAGATAGACCCCGAAATACACCGCCTGCTGGACGAGCGCACCGACCGCACCTGGCCCACCACATGGTTCGTGCCACGACTCTGCGACAAGCCGGCCTTCAAAGACGTGTACTCCGTCATGAACAACTGGGGAGCCAACCACGGCGCCATCAGCTACGGACACATCGGACAGGACCTCATCACCCTGGCCTCCATGCTCCGCATTCCCGTATGTATGCACAACGTGGCGGAGGAAGACATTTTCCGCCCTGCCGCCTGGAACGCCTTCGGCATGGACAAGGAGGGAGCGGACTACCGGGCATGCGCCACTTACGGCCCCCTCTACAAATAACGCCGACGGCACAAGAACATTCACCAAAACAACGACAATGACGATTACCAACGAACACATAGAAGAATTCATCGCTCAGGCCCGCCGCATAGGCAACGCCGGACTGACCGTTTGCAGCAGCGGCAACATCTCATGGCGCATAGGACAGGAAGTGCTGCTGTCGGGCACAGGCTCCTGGGTGCCGGCGCTCACCCGGGAGAAGGTGGCCTGCTGCACACTGGCCACAGGCGAAGTGCTCAACGGCGTGAAACCGTCGATGGAAAGCGGTTTCCACCTGGGCGTGCTGCGCAGGCGGCCCGACGTGAACGTAGTGCTCCACTTCCAGTCGCCCTACGCCACAGCCGTGGCCTGCATGAAAAACAAACCGGACAACTTCAACGTAACCGCCGAGGTGCCCTGCCACGTGGGCAGCGAAATACCGGTCATCCCCTATTTCCGGCCCGGATCGCCGGAGCTGGCACAAGCCGTAGTGGAGGCTATGGACAACCACAACTCCGTACTCCTGTCGAAACACGGACAGGTGGTATGCGGCAAGGACTTCGACCAGGCCTTCGAGCGGGCCATGTTCTTCGAAATGGCCTGCCGCATCGTCCTCCTCTCAGGCGGCGAACACGAAGTGCTCACTCCCGAAGAGATTGATGACCTTGAAACATACATCTTAGGCAAGAAGACCAAATGAAAAACGCATATCTGGCCGTTGACTTCGGTGCGGGAAGCGGCCGGGTGATGGCCGCTTCCATCCACCGCGACACCCTGACACTGGAGGAAATACACCGTTTTCCCAACCATCAGGTGCGCATGGGCAATCATATTTACTGGGATTTTCCGGCCCTCTTCCGCGAGATGAAGCAAGGACTCCGCATGGCGGTGCACAAGGGCTACCGCATAAGGAGCATCGGCATCGACACCTGGGGAGTGGACTTCGGCCTTGTCGACCGGAAAGGCCATCTGCTGGGAAATCCCGTATGCTACCGCGACCCGCGCACCGAAGGCCTGCCCGAAGAGTTTTTCGCACGGCAAGCCTCCGAAGACGCACAACCGGAAACCGAACTGGCACGACACTACGCCGAAGCCGGCATACAGGTGATGCCCATCAACACGCTCTTTCAGCTCTACAGCATGAAGAAGGAAGAAGACGCGCAACTGGCCGTAGCCCACCGGCTGCTGTTCATGCCCGACCTCTTCAGCTTCTTCCTCACAGGAGAGGCCTGCAACGAATACACCATTGCCTCGACTTCCGAACTGCTCGACGCCCGCCAACGGGACTGGAACAGAGCGCTCATCGGAAAACTGGGACTGCCGGAAGGATTGTTCGGCAACATCGTAATGCCCGGAACCGTACGCGGCACAGTGAGGCAGGACGTTGCCGAAGAAATAGGTCTGACCTATCCGGTGGAGGTCATCGCCGTAGGCTCGCACGACACGGCATCCGCCATATTCGCCATACCTCCCTCGCCCCAAGTGGAACGGGAACGCTGCGCTTTCCTCAGTTCAGGCACATGGTCGCTGCTCGGCGTGGAACTGGACGAACCCATTCTGAGCGAAGCCGCGCGGCAGGCAGGATTCACCAACGAAGGCAGCGTAGGCGGAAAAATCCGCTTCCTGCAGAATATCACCGGCCTGTGGATACTCCAACGGCTCATGGCGCAATGGAAGGAACGCGGCGAAGACTACAGCTACGAAATACTGCTCGCAGCGGCCGAAAACGCCGGGACCGCCCCGACCATAGACGTAGACAGCCATCTCTTCCAGAACCCCGCCGACATGGAAGTCGCCATTGCCGGCTACTGCCGCGCCACGGGACAGGCAGTGCCTGAGAGTCCGGGCCAGTACGCACGCTGCGTACTCCAGTCGCTGGCCCAGCGCTACAAACGCGGCATTGACCGGCTCAACGCCTTGCTCCCCGCCCCCGTGAAGCAGCTCAACATCATCGGCGGCGGCTGCCGCAACACACTGCTCAACCGCCTCACGGAAGAAGCCACCGGCATTCCGGTAACAGCCGGTCCGGCAGAAGCCACCGCCATCGGCAACGTACTGGTGCAGGCCATGGCCAAAGGCGACATCAAGAGCAGGAACGACATCAGAAAGTACGTACACACATGAAACAACACCATCACACGGACACCTCCGTCAAACGTTACATCACCAAACAGCACAACGGGCCGGTGGAACGGATATGCCGCACGCTGGAGCTGCGCGACAATCCGGAACTGATAGCCGAATACCGCCGGCGGCACAGCCGCGAGGGCATCTGGCCCGAAATACCGGCCGGCATCCGGGAGGCGGGCATTCTGGAAATGGAAATCTACCTGCTGGGCACCCGTCTGTTCATGATCGTGGACATTCCCGCCGGACTGGACTGGGAAGCCGCCATGGCGCGTCTGGCCAGCCTGCCGCGCCAGCAGGAATGGGAAGACTACATGGCCATATTCCAAACGGTAAAGCCCGGCGCCACAGCCGCTGAGAAGTGGCAGCCGATGGAACGCATCTTCCACTTATACGAATGAAAATCACTCCCTTTCAAGAAAAAGACAGCAGAAACCCCAACACATCATGAAGAATACCCCGAAAAAAAACGGCATCATCGGCAAGAACGGTGCCGGCCTTTTAATTCCCTTTATTCTCATCACCAGCTGCTTTGCCCTGTGGGGCTTTGCCAACGACATCACCAACCCGATGGTGAAAGCCTTTTCGAAGATTTTCCGCATGAGCGTCACCGATGGCGCACTGGTTCAGGTGGCCTTTTACGGCGGCTACTTCGCCATGGCTTTCCCCGCAGCCGTGTTCATAAGGAAATATTCCTACAAAGCCGGCGTCATGCTGGGCCTCGGCATGTACGCTTTGGGAGCCTTCCTCTTCTATCCGGCCATGCTCACCGGCAGTTACTACCCGTTTCTGGCGGCCTACTTCATCCTGACGTGCGGCCTTTCCTTCCTCGAAACCAGCTGTAACCCCTACATCCTCTCGATGGGCGACGAGCGCACCGCCACCCGCCGCCTGAACCTGGCGCAGTCGTTCAACCCCATGGGCTCGCTGCTGGGCATGTACGTGGCCATGAACTTCATCCAGAACCGGCTCGACCCCATGGATACGGCCGAGCGCGCCCGGCTCTCCGACGCGGAATTCGCCGCCGTGCGCGACGCCGACCTATCCGTGCTGATCACCCCTTACCTCGTCATCGGAGCCGTCATCCTGCTCATGCTCATCGTCATCCGCATGGTCAGAATGCCCAAAAGCAGCGACCAGACGCACAACGTAGACTTCCTTCCCACCATCAGACGCATATTCTGCCGGCCGCGCTACCGCGAAGGCGTCATCGCCCAGTTCTTCTACGTAGGGGCACAGATCATGTGCTGGACCTTCATCATACAATACGGCACCCGCCTGTTCATGTCGCAAGGCATGGAGGAAAAAGCGGCCGAAGTGCTCTCACAGCAATACAACATCGCGGCCATGGTCATCTTCTGTGCCAGCCGCTTCATCTGCACCTTCATCCTGCGCTACCTCAGTCCGGGCCTGCTGCTCAAGGTGCTGGCCGCGGCGGCCTGCCTTCTCACGCTGGGCGTCATCGGCTTCGAAAACATCTGGGGCATGTACTGTCTGGTGGGCGTATCGGCCTGCATGTCGCTCATGTTCCCCACCATCTACGGCATAGCCCTTCAAGGCTTGGGCGACGACGCCAAATTCGGCGCCGCCGGTCTCATCATGGCCATTTTGGGCGGCTCCGTGCTGCCGCCGCTTCAGGCTGCCGTCATCGACCGCCACACCCTGTGGGGAATGCCGGCGGTGAACCTTTCCTTTGTGCTGCCTCTCATCTGCTTTGTGGTGATAGTCATCTACGGACACCGCTCCCAAAAGCGGGAAAAAGCGGCCTGAAACACTCCGCCAAGGAGCGGAACAACCCCGCGGAAGCTTTTTAACACTATTTGCTTTCGCCTCCCGTTTATTGTATCTTTGCAACAGCCAGGCGGGACCTTTCCAGCGGAAGGTCCCGCTTTTTCAGTGTTCCGCGCAACTGTTCCGGCGGATTTCCGCCTGGTTTCTTCTAAAAAAAGTCCGTATTGCAATTCAAATTCCAAGTATTCGTGTTGAAATTCCGATACAGATTTTTTCATTTCCCCTTACCTGTAACCTGCGTTTCGGCACTTCCATATCTTACGGAAAGTTAAATATGTTAAAGTCAGCCGCTCTTTCCGGTCCCCGCCGGTGACAACATTCACTTTGACATCGTATCAGGCATTTCCATTCCCTGACCTGCCCGCATTCACCGGAGAATCATTATATTTGCGCAGCCAAAGTAACAGCTGATAAAAACAGAAAAAATATGAGAACAAAAATTTCCTTATTCCTGATCGCCGTCCTCTGCAGCCTCAATGGTGTTGCACAGAAGGCATTCAACAAACATTTCGAAAAGAAAAGCCTGCGGATAGATTTTGCTTTGAGCGGAAATTCCGCATTCCAGGCCGCCGCCATACAGCAGCTGCGGCAGGAACCGGTATGGGGAGGCCCCGTGAAGAATCTGACTGACCGGTTCAACTACGGCGGCTATTATGTGAACCTATATGACAAAGCCAGCGGCGAACTGATTTACTCACGCGGTTTCAACACTCTGTTTGAGGAATGGCGCTCCACGGAACAGGCCAAAAACGAAACTCAGGCATGGACCAACAGTGTCTCCGTACCTTATCCCAAAAGAACGGTGGTTATGGAAATATCCGCCCGCGACAAAGCCGACATGCAATTCCGCCCGCTGCTCAGAACGGATATCGACCCGACCAGCATTTTCATTGACCGCGGCCAACTGAAGGACAATAAAATCACCCGGATCCAATACGAAGGCGACCCGAGCGAAAAAGTCGACCTGGTATTCCTGGCCGAAGGCTACACGGCAGCGGAACAGGAAAAATTCATTGCCGATGCCAGAAAGTTCACAGAATCCCTGTTTGACACCCCGCCCTACACAAGCCGGCGGAAAGATTTCAACATCTGGGCCGTCAGCCTGATTTCCGAAGATACCGGAACCGATGTTTCCGGAAAAGGCGTCTACAAGAACACCGCACTGAATTCGGGCTACTACACATTCGGCGTCGACCGCTACCTGACGACCCCCGATATGAAATCCATCCGCGATGCCGTATGGAACGTTCCGTGCGACGCCGTGTTCATTCTGGTGAACACCGACACATACGGTGGCGGCGGTATGTATAACTTCTATGCTATCGGCACAGCCGACAACGAACAGACACAACACATCTTCGTTCATGAATTAGGACATAGTTTTGCCGGACTGGCGGACGAGTATTTCTCCTCCGAAGTGGCTTATCAGGACTTCTACAATTTAAAATATGAGCCGTGGGAACCCAATATCACGACACTGGTCGACTTTGACAGCAAATGGAAAGACCTCCTTCCGACCAATACCCCCATCCCCACCCCGCTGAACAATACCCATAAAGACAAGGCCGGTGTGTTCGAAGGCGGCGGTTATCTTTCAAAAGGCATTTACCGCCCGATGGACCATTGCATGATGCGCGATTACGCTCCCTTCTGTCCGGCATGCAGCCGTGCCATCCTGCGAATGATCGATTTCCTGTCGGACAAACCGTATTAAGACACTTCAAGAAAAATAAAATGCAGTTCACAAAAAAGAAGGTATCTTTTGGGAAGATACCTTCTTTTTTATATTGTTTTTCAGTAAAATCCGAATGGAAACGTCCAAACAGCCGTCAGCAATTCTCTCTTTCCGTCAAAAAGCCTTGCCGGCCTTTCCGTTCATTGTTTTTGTTCCCGTACAGGCAAACGACACGGGTGAAATCATGATCAGCCCGGCTCTCAGTGCCGCCAAAATCGGGCGGTGATATCCTCCATACTGCCATCGGGCTGTACGCGGTAGAGCCGCTGGTTGGTGCCAGAAGAGGAAAGCGGCCCCAATTGGCGGCGGTAGGGGCCGAGTTTCACGTAGTCGAAAGCTTCGGAGAGGGCCGCACCGGAAAAACCGGCGGGCAACCGGCTGCGGCCGCTGTACCAGCCCGTGCGGAGGGCAGGACCGTAAAGCTGTTTGAGTCGCCGGCACAGGTGGCGGACAGCAACGGGATCGTTGTCGCCGCCCATCAGCCCCACACAGGTCACCGCTCCAAGATAGCCGTCGACCAGAGCCAGCAGGCGCGTTTCGGTGAGTTCATCGCCCACATCGCCCTGAAGATAGCTACTGTGGCAGCCGGGACAGCCGTTGGGACAAAGGGAGAGATTGACGGCGAGCGTCACCTCGTCGGGAAACTCGCTGAATACGATGTCGTGGTTGACGTATTTGAGCATGATTCTCTTTATGACGAAAAAAATACGGAAAGGCGGTGTTATGAAGCCTGTGCCCTGTGATGGGCATAGTGGCGGCGGGCGGCCTCCTTCTGACGGTCGAGCGAGAAGTTCGACACGCGTTTGAGGTAACCGATAATGCGCGTGAGGTAATCCACATTGCGCGAATGGCAGTGCGGACACTCCTTGAGGTAACGCTTGTCGATGGTGCCGCAGTCGTTGCAGAGCGTATTGGGAATGTTGTAAGTGAAATAGTTACATCCCTCATGTGCCGCCACACGGAGCAGCTGACGGTATTGGGCGGCCGAAAGATGCTCGTCGAGATTCATGTGGAGGGCCGATCCGCCGGTGAGGTGCTCGATGTACTTGCGGCCGTGGAGACGGAATTTCTCGATGACATCGGTAGCCGTGTCCTCCACCACGTAGAAATAGCTGTTATAGCAGTCGCGCGGCACGTAGTAGCCGTCGGCGCGGTCCCATCGGGCGTGCTTCACGCCTACGTTTTCCGCCGGTATCATCTCACAGTTGAAAAGCACGTCTTTGGAGCGGTAGAGCTTGTTGTACTTCTCGATGAGACCGAGAATGGCCGCCACAAAAGCGGCATACTCCTCGTTGTCGCTGATGGTCATTCCCAGACTTTCGGCCGCTTCCACCATGCCGTTCACGCCGATGGTGAGGTATTGGCGGCGAATGTTGATGTAGCCCGCGTCGAAAAGAGGGAGCATCCCTTTTTCCTGCAAGTACTTGAGGTTTTCGTTGTAGGCCATCTGCACCTTGTGCACAAGGTCCACGATGCCTTCGAGATATTCCACATAGGAGCGTCCCTCACGCGTAGCCTGCTGCACGCAGCGGTTGAGGTTGATGGTGAGCACCGACTTCGATCCGGTGGACACGCCGCCGGCGCCGAGCGTATAGCTGAATCCGTTGTCCTGTATCTCGTTGCGCAGGCGGCAGCAGGAAGCCAGCGAGTCGGCATTGTCGCTCATGTAGGTGAAGAAGGAATGGCCGCTGGCGTACATTTCGGCGGTAAGGTCGCCATAGGCTTTGTCCTTCACGTCGCCGTCTTCGGTGAGGAGAGCCATTGTTTCGACCGGGAAGGTAAGCACGGTTTTGGTACGCTCCTGGTTGAACCACGTCATGAAGCGGCGTTGCAGCCAGTCGACGGCGGGCCACTGCGGCTGCGAACCGTCGGGAAAGCGAAAGTCGCCGAAAATGCTCTCAAAGTAATAACGGTCGTAATAGGATATGTTCCAGAAAACCGACTGGAAATTGCGGGCGCCGGTGGGCTGGTTGATGGAATAGACAATCTGCTCGAAACAGTCGGTAACCACCTTGTCGAGGGTGCGGTTACGGGATGAGAGATCGACCACACGGTCAGGATTTTCGTAATAATCGCGACCGTATTCCTTCTCAAGGAAATAGCTCATGTACATGAGGAATTCCGGCGTGGCGCAGGCCCCCGACAGCATGGAGGAAACGATGAACACCATGTTGACGAAACCACCGCAAAAAGACTTGAGGTTGCCCGGTGCGGTGGAATTGCCGCCGACACTTCTGGTGCCGTTCAGCAGCCAGGGATACATTGTGATGGAGGCGCAGTAGTTGGCCAGACTCGTTTCGTCGTTCTTGTAGATGAAATGGTTCTTAAGAAGATAAATGTATCGGTCGGCCGTTTCCTTTCCATACATTTCCTTTATCCTGTCGCAGAGCAGGCGGCGGTTCAGGCGTATGAAGCCCTGCTTGGGCAACTCGCCTATGAGGGTGGCAATGTTTTTGTTCTCCACGTTGGCATTGGCGTCGAACTTCGAGCCGGTGGCCGGATTGGCGGCATTGCAGTAATCAATGAGAAAGCGCAGCTTGTCGGCCGTTTCGCGGTCGTCCTCATGGCGCTTACGGTAAATCATGAAAGCCTTGGCGGCCTTGAAATGACGGTCGGCCATGAGGGCCACCTCCACCTGATTCTGTATGTCCTCCACACTCATGCCGTTGCAAAAGCGCAAGTGGTCCACAACGTGCTGCAACGCAACGCTGTCCACCGGTTCGGCCACCGAGGAGAAAGCCTTGAGAATGGCGCCCTTTATCTTTTCAAGCGAAAAAGTCTCTGTAGTCCCATCGCGCTTGGTGATGAGAAAATTGTCTGTGCTCATGGGTGAAATGTTATGATAAAAAATGTGCGTTGTCCTTATGTGGCGGCGGTCATCCACGACAGAAGATTGAAAAAACTGCGGTGTTCCCTCTTCCATCCGACGGCCAGCGGCCGCCCGTCGTTCATGCTGCAAACGTGATGGGTGCGTTCCGTCCTCTCAAAAAATCCCGGAAAGGAAGCGGAACCTGAAAGCCGGCAGGTCTTCTGACTTATTCCCCATCGCAAACACCTTCCCGCCATACATGGATATAAAGTAATGGTACAGTGGCAGTGGTACATCTCTCTGTCCGTTTGCGACGCTGATGAAGGGGACATACAGCAGCGGGCACTGTCGCCGAAGTTCGCGGCGTTCCCTCTTGGCCGGAGCTTTTTCAAGACTCACGGAACCGGCTCTGCCTGCAAAGGTAATTCTTTATCGCGACATATCTGCCTGACAGGCCTAGAAAACAATCCATTATTTTCATCTTGCAACAAAGCATTCATGTTTAACAGCAAATATTCTTCCTGAAGCATCTATTAACTAAAAATAAAATTTATTGTCAGAAAATTTGGATTTCTTAGAAAAAAACAATAAATTTGCGCAAAAACAAATAATAATAGGGAAAAGACCGTCATTTATTCTCCCGAAATTAACCTCGAACACGACTATGAAAGCCACAGAACCAGCCGTTTCCGTCTGCATGCCGGTGTACAATGCCGCACGCTATCTGACAGAGTGCATAGACAGCATACTGGCCCAGACTTTCACGGATTTTGAACTACTCATCGTGGACGACGGCTCCACAGACAACAGCAGAGACATCGTGCGATCGTATCACGACAAGCGGATACGGCTCATAGAAAACAGGCACGACTATATCGGATCACTCAACAAACTGCTGGACGAGGCTAAAGGAAAATATATCGCCCGAATGGACGCCGATGATGTGATGATGCCCTACCGGCTGGCAGCACAATTTGGATATATGGAGAAGCATATAGAAGTGGGAGTACTTGGAGGAGGTTTTCAACAAATAGGACAACTACACAGCAAATTCAAGCCCTTGCACAAAGTTTCCATGCAAGACATGATCAACACCTGCTGTATGGCACATCCCACCGTCATGATAAGAACCTCGGTCTTGAAGCAGTATGAACTTCACTATGAAGAGGATTTTAAGTATGCAGAAGATTACCGTCTTTGGCTACAAATGATGAAGCACGAAATAATATTTCATAATATAACAACACCTGTTATAAAATACAGAATATCAAATAATCAAATAACATCTCGACATCCGAAAGAACAGAAAGAACGAGCTGACATAGCCAAAAAAGACGGTGCAAAATGGCTGCTCGAAAAGATTAAGAAAGTTTCGTATGAGGAAGTAAATATCCCTTCATCGACCAATCTGCTCACAGTAGTGATTCCTTTTCTGAATGAGAAGGACGAAGTCGGAAATACTGTAAGAAGTATTAGAAACACGGCAGGGAATCATGTCGACATAATTACCATAAATGACCACTCCGATGATAATTATGATTATCAGGCAGATCTTGCCAAATTCAAAGTCACATACATCTGCAACAGTTATCGTATAGGCGCGGCTGCCTCAAAGGAAAAAGGTACCCGTTTGGTGCGTACTCCCTACTTCCTACTCCTTGACGCACATATGCGTTGCTTTACACTCGACTGGCATAATACCATTGTAGAAGAACTGCAAAAGAACGACCGACAAATTCTTTGTTGTCAAGCAAAGGCACTAGAAAAGAATTGTAAGAATATAGTGCATGAAAGAAAAGTCGTGACCACATACGCCGCATATCTGCTTTTTGACTACAATTATTATATCCCAGATGTCCATTGGATTGAAGACAAAAAATTATGGAGACTTCCGGATCATAAAATAGCCTGTGTTCTTGGAGCCTGCTACGCGGCTAGTAAGCGCTATTGGAAACTCTTACGGGGAATGGAAGGATTAATGCACTACGGAAGCGAAGAACCGTATATAAGCCTGAAGGCCTGGCTGGAAGGAGGAGGATGCAAGATGCTGCCCGAAGTCATATTCGGACATATTTACAGAGAAACACCACCCTATCGCCTTGTAACCGCACAAATGCGGTATAATCTCTTTGTCATTTCAAGCACCTTATTCCCGACTTCTCTGCAATGTTGGGCCAACACTATCGCCTACAAACGGAATAAGTCCATCTACAGCGACATTCAGTTCTGGCTTTCCGTCAACAAAGAAAATCTGACGCAGCTAAGACAATATTATGCCGACACTTTCCACACGAATTTTGAAGATGTATTGAAGGTGAATAATGCCATAGACCTAAAAAAATATGATATGGCCCGCCACGAGAAAAAGCGGATACCGGACTTGCTGGAGTTCCTAATAGAAAGTTCCCGAACTTCATGTGTCAATTTGTGGGAAGGATGTATGGGACTGCTGATAGTACTCTGCGAATATGAGGAATACCTGCATTCGGACGATCATACGTCTCTAGCCGGCGAATTACTGGAGCGTATTACCACACAAATAACTCCTACGGCGGAGTTCTCTCTCTCTTTCGCCCACGGCCTCTGCGGCATCGGATGGGGACTTATCTACATGATGCGAAACGGGTTTGCAGATATGGATTTCTCGGAAGAACTCTCCGTTATCGACCTAAAAATAATGGAGAGAGACCCAAAAAGAATTACAGACTATTCTTTCCAAAGCGGAATAGGAGGCATACTTTGCTACGTAACGAACCGCTTGTTTCTTTTACAGAAAAATGAGAAAGAATTTATCTTCGATACTCGTTACCTTGATAGCCTTCGGGAAGCGGCAAAAAGGGCTTTGAATGAAGACACGGATTTCCGCACACACAGTTATGCTCTTCTTTTACTAAAATATAACAGAGACAATTGGCATGTCCTGCAGCCGAAGTGGAAAGATGTCATTGACCTGCCGACCTTCCTGCCCCAGAATCCGAAAAACTGGAAGAATGGAATGACGGGGGCCGTCGGTTATCTCTGCAATCTGATACAGGCGTTACAATGTACCATAGAATAGCAAGACAATGATGTCATGCTAATAAGTAACTATTTATTAACTATTAAAAAAATCAAGCTATGGCTTTAAAATTAAAAGGACTTTTGTCAGATTGTGAGTTATTGCTCACTCCACTGACTTCCGATCAGGAAGGGCACCTGCGGGGCGGCTTTGGAAGTATTTCCGTCGCTGCGGCAAATAATGGCAGTAATAGAGCTTGCTCTAACGCCTCTGCATGCAAAAATGATTCATGCAAGAATGATACTTGTGGTAATACCAATTGTACAAATGAAGCGTGTTCCAACGGAACATGCACAAACGATGGTATTTGCTTAGCTATAACCAAAGCCCCAACCCCGACCAAAGCGCCTGAAGCAGGGAAAAGTATTGTAACTCTCTGTGGTATTCTCTGAAAAAGTAGGTGCGTCCATTGACGGTGTTGTTGAACGCACCCACCTTAAATAATATTTTTAAGACATATATGAAAAACCTTCTACTTTTCTTAGCCTCCTTCTTCGCAATAGTCAACTCATATGCGCAATCCGACTCGGTTTCCGTTAATATTGAGTTTTTTGATACATTCACCGGAGAACTTATCGAAGATGCCAAAGTAGAACTATTGGCATCCGACTCCACCTTTATCCGCAACGGCGGCGTTTCATATAACAATATCAACGGCAAGAATCTCAACTCGTATGCCTATGCCAAGATAACGACCGGTGGAAACTATCTGCTACGGTTCACGCACAAGGATTACCAGACCACTTACTTCCCCTTAAAGATCAGGTTGACCAAACGGCATGGCAGCAATCTGTGGCTTTCGGAAAAGGTGAAAATGACAAAGCGGCCAAAGGCAAGAGAGAAGGTGCTAGGAGAGGCTGTGGTGACGGCCACTAAAATCAAGATGGTGATGAAGGGGGACACCATCGTATATAATGCCGACGCCTTCCAGCTTTCGCAAGGCTCCATGCTCGATGCGCTCATCGAACAGCTGCCGGGAGCGCAACTGAAGGACAACGGCGTGATCATCGTAAACGGGCGCGCTGTCAGCAACCTGCTCGTCAACGGCAAGGACTTCTTCAAGGGAGACCCGAGGATAGCCCTCGAAAACCTGCCGGCCTATATGGTGGACAAAGTGAAGGTGTTCGAGCAGCAGACAGACTTGGAAAAGTTTTCGGGACGGAAGGAAATCAACCGTCCGCTGGTAATGGATGTGAACCTGAAAAAGCAATACTCCATCGGCTGGATAGCCAACGCGGAGGCGGCCTACGGCACGGAGGACAAATATCTGGGGCGACTCTTCGCCCTGCGCTTCACAGACTGCTCGCGCCTGACCGTTTTCGGAAATATCAACAACACCAACGACACACGCCGACCGGGACAGCGGGGCGACTGGACACCATCGTATCTGCCCGACGGCCTACAGACGAGTAAGAGCGCCGGAGCGGAATATTACTACCAAAACCGCAAAAAGACCTTCGAATGGACGAGCAACCTGAACGCATCGCACACGGACAACCATACTCTGACGCGCACAAGCGGCGAGAGTTTCCTGCCTGCCAGTCGCGCTTTCTCACAGAGCCGGAGCGATGAGCGCAACGAAGCGACAAGTCTCAGCAGTTCACACAAGTTCAAGTCGGTGAAAAAAACATACCATGATGGTAGCATTAACTTCGCCTATGACAAAAACAACTACACCTCACTGAGCCGCGCTGGAGAATTTGGAAGCGACCCTTACGGCATCGTCACCGAAAACGTGCTCGACAGTCTGTTCCTCCCCGGTGGAGGCACACTGCGACAGATAGCCCGCTACCGTCGCAGTCAGGAGGCGCGCGGACGAGGCGAGAACTGGAGCGTAAACGCGCCGTACACCGGATGGTGGACCCCGTTCAAATCAATGGGCGTGAATGACATGGTGATTCTGGAACTCTCCGCCAACTACGACAAACACACCTCACACAGTTTCGATAAATACAATCTGGAATATTTCAATGCGGAAGGTGTTCCCGACGACTACCGCAACCGCTATACAACACGACCCTCGCGACATTATAATTATTCGGCAAATATGACATATGCCACAACACTCTTTCCCCGCCGCCTGAACTGGAATGCAGATTTGTCTTACAGTTACACCCAAGACTACCGCAGCGGACGCAACGACCTGTTCCGCCTCGATCGTCTCAACGGATGGGGAGCGGACACGGACTATCCGCTCGGCACACTGCCGTCGGCCGAGTCGGACATGCAGCAGGCGCTCGACCTGCAAAACAGCGAGCACTCCGAAAAATGGCGCCGCATTCACGTAGTAAATTTACACATGCGCTACCAAAGCGCTGCAAAGAATACAACCACCATCGGATTTGATCTGCCCGTCCGCATAGAACTGGATCACCTGCTTTACAACCGTAGCACCCGACACTTCGATTTGCGCCGCGACAAAGCTTTCATCGTACCTAACGCATACATTCAGCAACGCCTTGTAAAAGGAGACTATTGGACATACGTTACCGTGAACTACGACTTGTCCCGCCGCCAGCCTGACTTCGTGAAAACCATCGAATTGGTGAACGATGCCAACCCACTCTATGTGCAACTGGGCAATGCGGCACTGCGTTCCAGCACCACCCACAACCTGTCGGTCAAACTGAGCACTGACTACAAACGGCGCGGTCTCTATAACCTCGTCCTGTCCTACAGCCGCACCCACAATGCGCTGGCCATGGAGCGCAACTACAATCCTACCACCGGCGGATACACCGTGCGGCCCGTCAACGTGAACGGCAACTGGCGCACCGACGGCAACCTGAGCCTCGACCGGCAGTTCGGCAGGGACAAAGCATTCTCGTGGGGAAGCTACACCTCCTACGCCTTCAATCACAACGTGGACATGGCTAACGTGGACGGAGCGGTCGTCAACACGCTCAGTACCATCCGCAACCTCCATCTGTACGAACAACTAACACTGGACTATTCGCGCAACGGATGGAGCATCGGCGCAAAGGCACGAGGCAGCTACAGCCGGCTAACGGGCAACCGAAGCGACTTCGCTGACATCAGTGCATGGAACTACAACTACGGACTGACCGCACGCATACCACTGCCATGGGGCATCGGACTGACCACGGACTTCACCATATTCAGCCGACGCGGATACGAAGACCCCGCCCTCAACACCAACGACTTCGTGTGGAACGCCCGTCTGGAGCACAGCGTCCTGAACGGCAACCTCATCTTTATGCTCGATGGATTCGACCTGCTGCACGACCTGTCGAAAGTGACACGGACGGTCAACGCACAGGGACGCACCGAGAGCTACACCAACGTACTGCCATCCTATTTCATGGCACACGTGATATACCGCTTCAACAAACAACCGAAGAACAAGAAATGAAAGAAAGTAAGTACAACCTCTGCCTGCAAGACCATACGGGCATGGTGATATACAACGCCAAGGCCGATGAAGTGATCGCCCTCAACCCGCAATTGGCCGCCATCTATGAAAAGGGGAAAGACACTCCAGACACTATCGGAGAGAAACACCCCGAACTCTTCGCCTATCTGGTAAAAAAAGGCGTCTTTGTGGAGGACGGAACAGACGAGACGGCCGACTACATAGCTTCACAGGAGAAGGCGGAAGACGAGGCAGGAGAGTTTACCATTACAGTAAACCCCACGCTGGCGTGCAATATGAAATGCTGGTATTGCTACGAAACGCACAAGAACATGCCGGCGATGAGTGCTGAAGTGAAAAGGGCCGTCATCGCATTGGTAAAGAAACAAGCCGTATCAGGAGAAACTGACAAGATAAATCTTTCTTTCTTCGGCGGCGAACCCCTGCTGTACTTTGACAAAGTCGTGACAGACATCATCAACGAGGCCGCTCAAACGTGCAAGGAAAAGAGAGTCGCACTCTCAATACATTTCACAACGAATGCCTATCTGATGACCGAGCAGGTTCTAGAACAGTTGAAGGGACTAGATGCGTCCTTTCAAATAACAATAGACGGCAACAAAAACGTACACGACACGGTAAGAAAGACCAAAAATGACGAACCCACTTATTCCACCATTATCAAACATATTCATTTAGCCACATTCTTTGGATTTCCAGTAGGAGTTAGATTCAACTATACGAGCAGATCACTCCCTTCGTTCATCGATGTACTGTCAGACTTCCAAGACCTTCCGATCTCACAAAAAAAACTGCTGAACTTCACTTTCCAACGCGTATGGCAGGATCACGGAGGAGATGCGAAACAGACAGAAGAGAAGATAGCGGAGATTGAACGCGCATTTGAAGAGGCTGGCCTGTTTGTCAATCCATCGAACGACTTTACAGTGCCATACTGTTATGCCGACAAAAAAAATACCGTTGTTGTCAACTACAACGGCGACCTGTACAAATGTACCGCGCGCGATTTTGTATCCAAGAACAGAGAGGGGACTCTCACCGCGGACGGCGACATCCATTGGAATGATAAATACAAAAAGCGCCTGTCAATAAGACATGGCAGCAAATTCTGCCGTCAATGCCGGATTTATCCAATCTGTCACGGCGGTTGTAGCCAAATGAAACTCGAAACCACGGTAGCCGGTACATGCCCCAAAGGATATGGGAGGGAGAAAATTGAAGATATACTGAAAAGACGCGCGCTCTTCATCCTAGGACAGTACAAGAAAAGAAACGGGAGACAATGAAATTCACCCGCCAGTTTGACCAGATGGACTGCGGGCCGGCGTGCATCCGCATGGTGGCCTCGGCCTACGGCAAGGAATACCCTCTGTCGTATCTGCGGTCGATAGCACACCTCACGAGAGAGGGCGTGAGCGTGGCCGGCATTAGGGACGCCCTGCGGGAAATTGGCATGGAGAGCGCCGCCTTCGAGATGACCACGGAGCAGCTGAGGGAAAAGTGTCCCCTGCCGGCCATACTGCACTGGGAGCAGAACCACTTCGTAGTGCTCACCTATGTGAAGAAGAGCAGGACCGGAGGATGGAAATACCGCGTGGCCAATCCCGCCTACGGACAACACACATTCAGCGAAGAGGCATTCGCCAAATTCTGGCTCAACGGCGAGAAAGGCGTGGTCATTGCCATGGAACCGACCGAGGATTTCCACCTGAGGAAACCGGTGAAGGAAAAGCACAGTTTCATACGCTTCGGCCGGAAATACGTGTGGCCCTTCCGCCGCGAGCTGGCGCAGTCGGCACTGGGCATGCTGGCCGGCCTGATGCTATCGCTCGTCACCCCCTTCCTCACGCAGGCCATGGTGGACGACGGCATCGGCATGCGCAACATGGGATTGATAGTGAACATCATGCTGGCACAGATATTTCTATTCATCGGCTCCTTCTCCATGGGGCTGGTGGGAAGCTGGGTGAGCCTGTACATGAGCACACGCATCAGCATCAACATCCTCACGGACTATCTGACAAAACTCCTGCGCCTGCCCATGACCTTCTTCGACACCAAGAGCGTGGGAGACTACCATCAGCGGCTGGGAGACCACGGAAGGCTGCAGAGCTTCGTGACATACGGCACACTACAGACTTTCTTCGCACTGGTGTCGGCACCTTTCTATCTGGCCATCATCGGATGGTACAGTCCTGTCATACTGGCGGCCTACCTGCTCTTCACCGCGGCGGGCATGGCATGGATGGCCTACTTCTTCCGGCGCCGCAAGGCCCTCGACTACGAGCAGTTCAAACTCAGCGCCGAAAACCAGAACAAACAGTACGAACTCATGTCGGGCATCACCGACATCAAGCTCAACGCCTACGAGGACTACAAGCTAGGGGAATGGCAGGCCCTGCAGGAGCGGCAGTACCGCATGAGCCGGCGCGCGCTGCGGCTGGGACAGGTGCAGGACACAGGATTCACGCTCATAGGGCAGCTGCGCAACATCTTCATCACCTGCTGGATTGCCGCCGAGGTGGTGGACGGCAATCTCACGCTGGGCATGATGATGAGCATTTCGGCCATCATCGGACAGGTGAGCGGGCCGCTCTCGCAGCTCACGGCCTTCCTCCAGCAGTTTCAGGACGCGAAAATCAGTCTGGAACGCTCCGAAGAAGTGCACCTCTGCCACAACGAGGACACAACGGAGATGGACACGGTACCCGCCGGCGCTCCGCTCGACATAGAGGTGAACCACCTCACCTTCTCCTACACCGGCAGCATAGGACGGCCGGCGCTTGAGGATGTGAGCCTGACCATTCCCGCCGGCAGCATGACGGCCATCGTGGGCGAAAGCGGCAGCGGAAAGACCACCCTGATGAAACTGCTGCTGAAATTCTACGAACCGACCGCCGGAGAGATAAGGCTGGGAGGAAAGCCGCTGGCGGAATATTCGGCGCACTCCATGAGGCGGGCGGCCGGCATCGTGATGCAGGACAACTTCATCTTCTCTGACACCGTGCGCCGCAACATCGTGCTCGGGGAGGAGGAAGATGAGCACCGCCTCTCAGAGGCCGTGGAACTGGCCTGCCTCACCGACTACGTGAAAAGCCATCCGCTGGGCACACACACCAAAGTGGGCGCCGAGGGCACCGGCGTGAGCGGCGGGGAGAAACAGCGCATGATGATAGCCCGCGCCATCTACAAAAACCCCTGCTACCTCATGCTCGACGAGGCCACCTCGTCGCTCGACGCCGAAAACGAACGACGCATCACCGACAACCTCAGCCGCCGCTTTGCCGGCCGCACGCGCATCGTCATAGCACACCGCCTCTCCACCGTCAGAAACGCCGACAACATCGTCGTGCTGCGCCACGGGCGCGTGGCGGAAAGCGGCACCCACCGGCAGCTCGTCGCCCTCAAGGGATATTACTACGAACTCATCCGCAACCAGCTCGAGCTGGCGGACTAACCTTCACTCACACAGCCAACATGCACAAATACCTGATCCGCTACGGCGTCTTCGCCATCCTCCTGCTCATGGCGGCAGGCGTTGCCGTGATGCTCGAATGCCTCGAAATTCGTACAAAATCCTCCGTCAGCCTCTTTCTCGGTGCCGACGGCGCTTCCTGTGCCGCCTACGTGTCGCCATCGCCCCATTTCGCTATCGCCAAGGGCGACACGCTCACCGTGGAACAGACTCCGGGCGGCACCGTAAACCTTGTGGTGGAACACATCCGCCGCGAGCCGGCAGGCACGGCCATGACGCTGAAAAATGCCAACGGGAACCGGCCGCTACATGAAACCTTCGGGGGCAACACCTACGCCACCGGATATCTATTCACCGGAAAAGTGAAACTCCGCCAACTGGTGGCCGAAAAAATAAGCCGGTAACAAAAACGGGCTGGACAACGCGGCGGAAACAATTGGAAGCATCACCCGCAACCAGCCGGCAGAAGAGCCATGGCGGCCTGACAAGAAAACTCTGAATATCAAAAGGTTGAAAAACCAGTATTGTAACAGGGAAAAGTCCGTATTGGAATTTGAATTCCAATACGGACTTTTTAAATTCCAAGTAACCCTTTTCACCGACAGGTTACCGGCTGTTTTTCAAAACAGGACCTCACGCCGTAAAAGCGGCAGAACACCGCGCCTTCACCGCCGGCGGCGAAACCAACGCCGCCCTTCGGCACTCCGGCCAGAGCGCGGCCGTTACAACGCACGGCAGATGTCATCCATCCTTTCCAGCTCATCGGCTCTGAGAGGCGCGCCGCCGAGGCACTGCAGGCTGTCGGCCAACTGTTCCACACGGCTGGCGCCCACAATGACGGAGGTCACGCCCTCATGGGCCAGCACCCATTTGAGAGCCAGCTGCGCCAGCGTATCGCCCCGTCCGCGGGCCATGACATCGAGTTGCTCCAGCACTCCGAGCAGCGAAGGGGTGAGCACTTCGGGAGGGAGCGTCGCTTCGCGGCGGATGCGCGAATCCTCAGGTATTCCGCCCAGATAACGGCCGGCGAGCAATCCCTGGGCCAAGGGCGAGAACGACACGAAACCGCAGCCCCTCTCCCTGAGGGCGGGCAGAATGCCTTCGGTTTCGGGAGCACGGTCGAGGAGGTTGAGCCTTCCCTGATAACAAAGGCAGGGCACATCGCGGCGACGCAGATAGTCGAGTCCGTAGAGCGTTGCCTCAAGCGGCCACCGCGAGATGCCGACGTAAAGCGATTTGCCCGCACGGACGATGTCTGCCAGAGCCTGAAGGGTTTCGTCGAGCGGCGTTTGCGGATCGTAGCGATGGGTATAGAACAAGTCCACGTAATCGAGCCTCATGCGACTGAGGCTCTGGTCGATACTGGCCATGAGCGACTTGCGCGACCCCCAGTTGCCATAAGGCCCGTCCCACATCTCATAGCCTGCCTTGGTGGCTATGAAAAGCTCGTCGCGATAAGGCTTCAGCGAGGTGGAGACGACATGTCCCAAAGTTTCCTCGGCACTGCCCGGCGGCGGCCTGTAGTTGTTGGCAAGATCAAAATGTACGATGCCGTGGTCGAAGGCATAATGCAACAACCGGCGGCTCTCCTCAAAGGGACGCTGCGCGCCGAAATTCTTCCACAGCCCCAGCGACACGGCAGGCAGCATTATGCCGCTGCGGCCGCTACGGCGAAAAAGTCCGCTGCGGGCGTAACGCTCCTGAGCAGCCTGATGGATATGATGGTCGGACATAATTTTATGGTGCTGAATTATTCATTGGTTGCCATCCGAATGGCAAGACAGGCCTTTTCCGGTACATGGCGACAAGAGGATATGACACCTCTCCCCGCATTTTGCCGTTATCGGCGAAACTGCCCTGATCATTTCTCTCGTGAGAGGATGTCCTGAACCACGAGGCCTGCCAGAGTGAATCCGAAAATGGCTACCGCATGAGCCATGGTACCGTTGATGCAGGCTTTCGCACCGGGGTCTTCGGCGCTAAGGCCCAGGTTGGGCAGCAATTCCTCGCTATAAACGCAATGTATCTTACGGCTGGGAAAGAGGTGCTGCTTCTTGAACTTGCGCCTCAGGGCGGCGGCAAGGGGACAGCCGCGCACTTTCCAGAATTCGGCGACACGGATTTTCTGCGGGTCCATTTTGAGGGCGGCGCCCATCGAGGCGAAAACCCGCGCGCCGGCGTCGGCAGCGGTGCGCAGGAGATGGGCTTTGGCTTCGAGACTGTCGATGGCATCGATGACATAATCGTAGTCCGACAGCCGGAAACCGGCGGCATTATCGGGCGAATAGGCCTCAGGCAAAGCCGTGATGAGGGCCGAAGGATTGATGCTTTGCAGGCGTTCGCGCAGCACATCGACCTTGGGCCGGCCCAAGGTGAGAACAGTGGCGGGCAACTGGCGGTTGATGTTGCTCGCCTGCACGGTGTCGGGATCTACCATTGTCAGCCGGCGGACGCCTGACCGGACAAGACTCTCGGCACACCAACTGCCCACGCCGCCCACGCCGAAGATAATGGCGCTTGCAGTTTGCAGCCGTTGGAGTCCTTCTGCTCCGATCAGGCGTCCAGTACGCTGAAATATTTCTTCCTCACTGATCATGGCCGATGCTTTTCCAGTCCGGCGTTGAGGAATCCGACAAATTTGTCGACATCGGTGTCGAAAGTATAGGCATGGTTGAGCGGCGTGCCCTGCGCGTTGAGCAATACGTAGAAGGGCTGGGCGTTGGCGCCGAACTTATGACGCTGCAGGTAGCTCCATTTGTCGCCAACGGTGCGCAGCTTCACTTCCCCGCCGTTTTCAGTCACCACAAGCGGTTGGGGCAGGCGTGTCTTGTCGTCCACATAAAGCGAAATGAGCACGTAATCTTTCATGAGCAGGTCGCGCACCTTGGCATCGTGCCATACGGCCATTTCCATTTTCCGGCAGTTCACACAGCCGTGACCGGTGAAATCCACCACTACGGGCTTGCCTGTCTGACGGGCATAGGCCATGCCGGCGTCGTAGTCGGTGAACGGGGCCTCTACTTTCACCGGGTCGAGGTTGAAGTCCTGAGTGGACATGGGAGGGGCAAAGGCGCTGACGGCCTTGAGCGGCGCTCCCCACAGGCCGGGTATCATGTAGACGGCAAAGGCCAGCGAAGAAAGGGCCAGGAAGAAACGCGGCACGCTCACACGGTGGCTCTCATCATCATGGGGAAAGCGTATCTTGCCCAACAGATAGAAGCCCAACAAGGCAAAAAGGGCTATCCAGAGGGCAAGGAAGGTTTCGCGGTCGAGCAAGTGCCAGCCGTAGGCCAGATCGGCCACGGAGAGGAACTTGAGAGCAAAGGCCAGTTCGAGAAAACCAAGTGTCACCTTCACGGTGTTGAGCCAGCCGCCGCTTTTGGGTGCACTCTTGAGCCATGCCGGAAAAAGGGCGAACAGCGTGAAAGGCAACGCCAGAGCCAGGGCGAAACCAAGCATACCCACCGTAGGCGCCAGGGCGGAACCGCCTGAGGTGCTGACCTCCACAAGCAGGAAACCGATGATAGGACCGGTGCACGAAAAGCTGACGAGAGAAAGGGTGAAGGCCATGAGGAAAATACTCAGAAGACCGGTGGTTTTCTCAGCCTTGCTGTCCACCGCCGCTCCCCACGATGAGGGCAGCGTGATTTCGAAACCGCCGAAGAAACTGGCGGCAAACACCAGCAACATGAGGAAGAAAAGAATGTTGAAAACGGCATTGGTGGAAAGGTCGTTGAGCGCGTTGGCGCCAAAGGCGGAGGTAATGACCAGACCAAGACTCACGTAGATGACGATGATGGAAATGCCGTAGATAACGGCATCGCGCACACCTTTGGCCTTATCCTTGGAGCGCTTGAGAAAGAAGCTGACGGTCATGGGAATGATGGGCCACACACAGGGCGTGCAGAGAGCCACAAGACCACCGGCAAAACCGAGCAGGAAGATGTACCACCAGGCCATGTCGGCCACACCGGAGTCATCGCCTCCAAAGGCCTTGAGTTCCTCGATTACGGGCGCCCACCATCCGGCACCGGCACTGCCGGATGAAACGGCCGCAGCCACAGTATCGGCAACATAAAGCGAATCGCCGCCTATGGCGGGAAGACTGTCGGCAGCGGCAGCAGGCAGCGGCGCGGAAACTGAAGCGGCCTCGGCAGCCTTTTCGGTAGCTGGAGCGGCAGCGGCGGCAGGCCCGTCGGTGCCAACGGTGGAAAACTCCGCCTTGCCGGGCACACAGGCGCCGTTGTCTTCACACGCCTGATAGTCGAGATAGCCGGTCACACTATAGTTCTTGTCTGTCAGTTCCACACGCTGGGTGAAGGTGCACGTGCCGGCAAAATAGCTCACCTGCATGTCAAAAATGTCATCATGTACGGTTTTACGGCCACTTCCCTCGCGCAACTTGCCTTTGAGACGCGCACCTTTTATCTCGTCGAGGTTAAACGTGGTGGACATGGGGCCGCCTGCGGGCAGGTCGGTGGCGTAAACATGCCAGCCGTTGTCAATCTTACCGGTGAAAACAATGTCAAGCTCAGTGGGACTGACACGTTTGTACGAAACCGAAAAACCGGCCTGTGCCGCTGCTGTGAGCACAAGGGCAAAGCAAAAAAGGAAAAACGATATTTTTCTTTTCATCATTATGTATTTGATTATTTTCTTATACTGGTCATACAACTACCGGCGCAACTGGCGGGCAAACTCCCACATGACGATGCCGGCCGTAACGGACACGTTCATGGAATGCTTCGTGCCGTATTGAGGAATTTCGAGCGCCTGGTCGGTGGCGTCGACCACATCCTGACGCACTCCCCTCACCTCATTGCCCATAACAAGAGCATAGCGCCGCGAAGGATCAAGACGGAATGTGTCGAGTTTAAGACTGCCTTCCACCTGCTCTACGGCCAATACAATGTAGCCTTCCGCACGCAGGCGTTCCACGGCCTGAAGCGTGTCGTCACAATAAGTCCAGGACACACTGTCTTCGGCTCCAAGAGCGGTTTTGTGTATTTCGGCCGACGGCGGACAGGCCGTTATGCCGCAGAGCCACACGCCCGCCAGACGGAAAGCGTCGGCCGTGCGGAATACAGAGCCTACATTATGAAGACTGCGCACATTGTCGAGCACAACGACCAAGGGCAGTTTTTCAGCGGCACGAAAGGCCGTCACATCCATGCGGCAAAGTTCTTCTACAGTAAGTTTTCGCATTGTCTTTAAGTGATTTCAAAAAGGTTGAGGGCCACTCAACCGGCAGAAGACGCCGGTACCGGCTTTTTTGTCTGGACAAAATTACGAAGAACTCACCAAATACCTTTCTGTAATCTGAAAAATATATTCCCGTTTGAGCGCGTTTTATCACTTTTACCGGCTATCACCGCACCTCCGAAGGACAAAAGCCAAACGAAACGCCGTGGGCAAAGCCTTGACCTTTCATTGACGTTTCATTTCATATCGGCAATCTGACGCTCTATGTTCTTGCGGTCGTTGGCCCAACCGCGAATCTTGGTGCGGTAGCAATACACCGTATTGACCGACACTCCAAGAATGGCGGCGATATGAGCGCTGTCGGTAATGCCGATGCGCAGAAAGGCCAGCAGACGCAGCTCATTGTTCATGATTTCCGTATCAGACAATACCAAAGCACATTCCGGCCGCAGCAAGGCATTCACTTCTTTGAGAAACGTTGGATGAAGGCGCAGGAAGGCCACATCGAAACGCTTGAGACACGTTTCCTTGAAATTGTCGAGCAAGGCCGGATTCTTCAGCATCTTTTTCAGCCGCTCGCTCTCACCGGCCTCAAGTTTCATCAGTACAAGCTGTTTCATCTGCTCAAACTTCAGAACAGAATCGAGCGCCAGCTTAAGGAAACGCATGGCACTTTCGTTTTTGTCGGCCACAGCGAGCCGCCATTCGCCGGCCGTCTTTTCGTTTTCATCCAGAGTCCGGCGCAAAAGCGCCATTTCCCTTACGAGTTTCCTGTTCCTCCTTTTCAGTTTCACAACCACAAGCAACATACAGCCCGCGAGCAACAGTACGGCAAGAACGCATATACGGAACACGCGTAAGCGCTTTTGGGCCTCTTCCGTCACATGCCGCTCTGTGGCGGCCATAACAGGCACCGTCTCAAGCAGACGCGAACGCGAATTATACGTCAGGGCCTCCTCATAGGCCGCACGGCCGTAGAGCAAAGCCCGCCGCCAGTCGCCCGTCTCAACCATTCGTGCCGCCAGGCGGGTGAGCGCCTCATTGTCGTGGCGGGCGGAACGGATGTTGAAGATGGCGGCCAAAGCCCAGTAGTAATCGCGCAACGGTATGTCGCGCTTAAGAAAATATTTGTTTGAAATAGTGGTGGCGATAACGCCTTTCACTTCGGGCCGCACTTCTTCCAGGCGGCGCTTGAGCAATACCACCATGTCGTCAACCTTCCGCGTACTGTAATGGAAAGTCAGCGAAAGGGCGGTGGAATCGGTCTCATACTTGCGGATGGAATCCTCCAGCGTCTGAAGAAAAGCATAATTGCGGTTGAGCAATGAGGAGGGCAAGTCATAGGCATGAAAATAATCGTAAAGATCATAGAGCGCAGTATAATGACTCTTCTGCAGATAAGGACGCAACAAAGCATCTTCAAAGGCGCTTTCGAGAAGCGCCTTGCCTTCCCATGGAAAGCCGCACATGCCAAGCACCGCGGCCTCGCGCTGCGCCACTACGGCCGCCAGCCTGTAGCGCCCGAGCTGACGGGCCAGAGCACCGGCCTTTTCACAGGCCGAAAGGGCCTCATCGCCATGACGGCCAAATTCCATGATGCTGAGCTGGTCCCAGTATTTCAGGGCATCCTCCTTTGTGGCGGCATGCTGCGCCTGCTTTTTGACCGCCAGGGCTTTTCCCTGAAAAACCTCTTCATAATGCGCCCTGTTAAGAAGACAGGTGTCGAGTACTTGGAGCAAGGAATCCAGATTTTCGGCCTGAGCGGGCAAAATGCCGGCACAGACTCCTGATATAGCGGAAAGGAACAACCTGACTGCGGTATGGCGGAAATTCATAGTCACGGGATTGTAAGAAGGACAAAACGGGCCGAAGGGCCAAACAAAATTAATATCCGCAAAGTTAGCTTTTTCTCTCTTTCCGAAACCAATGCGGTAACGGAAAATGTCAGGCCCGACGTATTTCATTACAAAAATGACGCGACCCGACTGACAACTCACATTCCGCAACGGACCGGACGCCCTCGGTACGCGGTGCGGCATTGTGCGTAGAATGATGGCAAACAGAGGGGGAAGGCTTTTTTCAGCATTTTCCCCTCTGTTTACAAACTATATTCAAATCTATATAAACAAAACACAAATCACTATCAGTCAACCATTTGAAAATATTACTTTCTATATGACCATCTATATGCCCTTGTTCTTGAGAGCGGCACCACTTAATTTTGCGACGACAATAAAACGTATGGCACAAACTGTCATGACCAATCTTTACATCCCTGCTTATTATCAACAAAAACAAATCTCTATGAACGCCATGAAAAGAAAACGAAATGGTGTCGTCGCGCTCCTCATGATGCTGACGCTATCATTGGTACCGCTACAAGCCCAGCGGTATGTTCTGACAGCCGTTGCCCCTGAAGGCAGCACCTATCTGACACTCTCACCTTCTGACTCCGTTATCCTTCTCACGGCCGCAAGCCATCAATATGCGGCTACGGTCAAGACCAACCTGAAAGTGAACGCCACAGCATCCCAAACCTGGTGCGGCACTTCTCTGGAAAACGGAACACTGAACATTTCTGTGCCGGCCAACACTGAAAACGATGTGCGTGAAACCACCGTGGCCCTGACAGCCAAAGACGGCCGGAACGCAAGCATACGCCTGCAGCAACTCGGCCTCCATCCGCAGGTTATCGTGGCCGAACGGGCTGTGAGCCTCATCAACAACGACACGCGTTTCACCCTCACGCTGGCGGCCAACACCGGTTTCACACAGACACTTCCGGCATGGGTAAAGCAAACAGGCAAGACCGCCGACCGGCAAACCGGTGCCGTGTGCTACGAATACACCGCCGAAGCCATGGCACAGCCCGGTCTTCGCGAAGACAAAATCATCTTGTCGCCCGAAGGGGGCACTCCCGTAACAGTGTCTGTGAGCCAGTCGTTCGAAGGCTATCCGCGCTTTGCCGTCATGTGTGACCTCCACTTCGGCAATCAGAAAGGCGAAGGCCCTCTGGTAAAAGTACCCCAAGCCTTGCGGCACCTTCTCTCGAAGGGCAGCATCGACGCCCTTTTCGTCTGCGGCGACCTGACAGACGGCGGCACGCAGGAACAGTACGCAGACTTCAAGCGGGTATTCGCCAATACCGACAACATACCCGCCGGCGTGAAGGTTTACTGCGTGCAAGGCGACCACGACAATTACGATGCCGACGGCCATGAAAATTTCCGCACGGCCACCGGCCAGCCGCTCGACCAGTTCATAGACATCAAAGGCTATCCTTTCATTCTCGTGAGCATCCGCGGCCGACGCGGTTACGACGGCTACGGCAACACCGAGCGCGAGTTTCTGAAAAAATCCCTGGCCCGTGCGGCCGAAGATTATCCGGGAAAACCCATATTCGTGTTCACCCACGTGCCGGCCTACGGCACCGTGTACGGATCGTGCGCCGGCGAAGGCGGATGGGGCAGCAGCCAGCTCACCGACATTCTTGAACAATACCCGCAGATTGTCCTGTTCACCGGCCACTCCCACTTTCCGCTCGGCGATCCGCGCTCCATCAGCCAGAATGTCTTCACAAGCGTCAACGCAGGCTCCTCCACTTACTCCGAAATAGAACCTGACGCGGTGGACGAGGGCATACATCCCGACCAATATGACCGCATCACCGAAGGACTCATTGTTCAGGCCGACGGCAACAGCAATCTGGAAATACAGCGCTGGGACACTTACTCCAACGAGGAAATCCTGCCGCGATGGCACGTTACGGCTCCTCACGACGGAACGGCTTTCACCTATAAAGACCGTACCGGCGGCAAAGCTCCCTGGTTTGCCGAAACCGACCGCCTCACGGTGAGCGACATCACTGAAGACGGCTGCACGATGACTTTCCCGCAGGCCACGGACGACGAGGCGGTACACCGCTATGTCGTGGAAATCACCGGTAAGGACGGGCGAGCCGTGAGCAGCCGGACCTGTTTCTCGGGCTACTACCTCAACAGCCGCCAGCCGAAGAGTTTCACAATGACCTTCAACGGCATTGCCGAAGAAACGGAACTGACGGCACGCGTCAGGGCCATTGACTCCTACAACAACGAATCCGCTCCGCTGGTGAGCGAGACTTTCCGCATAGCGGCCTATACTCCTGATCCCGATACCGAACGGCCCACGGCCGACTTGCTGGACGTTGTGTGGGACAGCAACGGCGAAGCCACCGACATTTCCGAACAGAACAGCACCATCACTCACGGAACGGAATTGCCCGTAATGGCCGACAAGGCGTCTGAGAACGGTCATGTGCCCCATTTCTCAGGCAACAGCCAGTGTTACTATCGCGTGGACTATGCCGGCAACGCCGCCATGAAAACAGCCTTCCAAAATGCCTTCAGCCTTGAAACGGTATATACCCCCGACAACCTCTCGAACATGTGCGTGCTCAGCGGACAGGAAAACGGATTCGCAGGCATTGAGCAGGCTTCGGGCGGACAGATATGCTTCTACGCCTACGTGGGCGGCGGCTATAAAATCCTCAAAAGCAACGTCACGGCCACAGCGGGCGAAACCTACCACGTGGTGGCCACCTACGACGCTGCGGCAGGCGTCACACGCCTCTTTGTCAACGGCAAGCCGGCCGGAGAAATGGCAGCCAAAGGCACAATGGCCTTCCCCGGCAACGAAAACGCCCACTGGGCACCCCATTCATCTTTGCCGAAGAGCGGGACGCCGCCCCTGAAGATAAAGGTGGAAAACGGCCGCTCAGCGGCGTATGCCGGCCACCTTTCAAAAGGGTTACTTGGAATTTAAATTGTAAGTATTGCATTTCAAATTCCAAGTAATCCTTTTTCAAAATACAACCACACGCCGCAGCCCGCCACGGCAAAGCGTTTAAAAATGAAAAAATCAAGTTACAATAACTCCATGTTCCGCCGAAAAAGCGTACTTTTGCACTAGTCTCCATGCTTCCTGCCGCACCCTGCGGGGCGGGTGGCCGCGAGACGACAGAAGGGCGTTTACACGCGCAGACTTGGATATTATCAAACTTCGCAACTTTGAATCCTGTTCCGAAAGCTGCCGCAACGAGACGTCCCGTATGATATGTTATAAATTCCTTACACTTCATTCTTTCCCCACGGGAATGAATGGGGGCTTGTATGTTATACACATATCTGCGTGGGCTTTCTGCGTTGCTTATCTCGGAATAGGGGGCAATGCGAAGGCCTGATAATTAGAGGTAGGCTAAGGTAAGAATCCCCACGCTTTTTCTATTCCACCCCATCATCCCTCACCAAGGCAAGGGGACTGCCGCCACACTTCTCATTTCCATGTCCCACCCACCCCCAATACATATCGGACAACTCATCCGCCAGGAACTCCGCCGACAGGGACGCAGTGTCACGTGGTTTGCCGGCCAGTTGTGTTACACACGGACGCACATCTACAAGATATTCGAACGAGACAGCATTGACACACAACTGCTCAGGCGGGTGTCGCACATCCTCAACCGCAACTTCTTCAACGATCTCTCGGCCGAATGCGCCGAACGTCTTTGAAAAAGATACAGAAACGTCATATTATCGGAAACAGGATTTTTTCCGGGTCAAGCCGAAATTCCGGTGCATTTGTTAAAATTCGAGAGCTGAAA
>NZ_BEWW01000285.1 GCF_002933955.1 Prevotella sp. MGM2 | reverse complement strand
TCATGCCCACAAATTTAACACTTTTCTCAAAATTCATGCACCGTGTTTTCGGCTTGACCCGATTTTAGACTGTTAGAACTGAGGGATGATGTAAGCCGTATCATGCGCCGTGAAAAATCGCAGGGGACAAGGATTGTTTTGTGGAATTTAATATGTCTTTTTGTAAAAAAACGGTGTTTAAAAATGGCGTTATAGGAAATAATGACGAAGGCAGACGAAATTCATTTTTTCGTCTGCCTTCGTCAAAAAGTGAAGTCTGCAACTGATGCCCTATGCTATCAATCAGAATTTTAGAATACGAAACGTATCAAATCATTGAATATGGCGAAAGCCATAAGGCCGAAAAGAAGCCACATTCCCATTAATTGGGCGCGTTCCATAAACTTGTCGCTTGGCTTGCGGCGTGTAATGACTTCATAGAGTAAGAACAATACATGACCGCCATCCAAGGCTGGAATTGGGAGAATGTTGATGAAAGCCAACATAAGGGAGATGAATGCCGTAAGATTCCAGAATTGAAGCCAATCCCATTGGGACGGGAAAAGATTGCCGATGGTGCCGAAACTGCCCACGCTTTTAGCTCCATCAGCAGTGAAGACGTATTGAAGGTCATTGACGTAGCCCGATAAAACATTCCAGCCATGGGCTATGCCGGCAGGAAACGATTCAAAGAAACCATATTCCCTTGTAACGATATGTTGTTGATAGTCCTCAACCGGATTGTGCTTGATGATGCCTATTTGATTTTCGGCGTCGAGCGTTAGGCGCAGTGTGTCCGGGGTGGTGGCTCCGGCATGTTTTATGACAGCTGTTATCTTGCTGTACCTGTTGATTTCCTGTTTGTTATTGTCTTCTTTGTAGGCTTGTAGCGTATTTTGTAAGTCGGCCATTTGAATGTTGAACTCATTCCATGTGGCAAGAGTTTTCCCATTGAACGCCATGAGCGTATCGCCAGGCATTATTCCTGCTTTTTGTGCAGGACTGCCGGCTTTCACACTGTCGATGATGGCAGGAGCATATACGGCAATGAAGCGTGGCTCTTTCTGTATCATATCGAGCAGATTGAGATTGCCCGGCATGTTGAAACTGATTTCTTTACCCTGACGTAGTACGGTGACTTTATGTGCTTCAGACAAGTCGCGGTAAAGATCGCCGTCAAAACGGTCAAAGATTTTTAAATCCGTTTTTAAAGGAATATCACCATCTTTGAAGCCTAATTTCTGTGCAGTCTCATTGAATTTGAAGCCGTGGCTCATTTTTTCAATGGGAATATACTTGTCTCCCCATATAAAAAGAATCATGGCATAGATGAAGAGGGCGGTCAGGAAGTTTACTAATACGCCGCCAACCATGATGAGCAGGCGTTGCCACGCCGGTTTGGCACGAAATTCCCATGGTTTGACAGGCTGCTTGAGCTGCTCCGTGTCCATCGATTCGTCAATCATTCCTGATATTTTTACATAACCGCCTAAGGGGATCCAACCGATATGATAGTCAGTTCCTTTCCAACTGAAAATTTTCCATGACTTCCATGGATCAAAGAAAAGACAGAATTTCTCAACACGTACTTTGAAGAGTTTTGCAAAGAAGAAATGTCCGCCTTCATGAAGTAGGATGAGCAGAGCAAAACAGAGGATGAGTTGAAGGGCTTTGATGAAGAATATTTCCATTTTAGAACTGTTTGTTATTAGACAATGTGTAGTAACCGGAAGTGTTCGGATAGATGCATTGTGAATGGCACTAGGAGGTAGACTATAAAAGGCCTATTATTTCAAGACTTTCTTTACGCGCTTCGCTATCAACCTCAAAATAGGTGTCCGGTGTCGGGTGTGACCGGTGGGGAATGCGCATCATTGTTTCCTCTATTATATCGGGTATTTGAGGGAAAGTTATGCGTCCTTGCCGGAATGCAAGATTGGCCACTTCGTTGGCGGCATTCAGTACGCATGGCATGGTACCCCCTTGGATAATGGCATCGTAAGCCAGCTTAAGGCAGCGGAAGCGCTCTTGGTCAGGGCGTTCGAAATGAAGTGCTCCTAATTTAAATAAATCAAGGCGGTCGCCAGACAAAGAAAGACGTTCGGGATAGCTGAAAGCATATTGTATGGGCAAACGCATGTCTGGTATGCCAAGTTGGGCTTTGACCGATCCGTCTGAAAATTGTACGGCTGAATGTATGATGCTCTCTGGATGTACAACGACTTCTATATCTTTAGGAGGCATTCCGAATAGCCAATGAGCTTCTATCATTTCGAAGCCCTTATTAATCATAGTGGCAGAGTCGATAGTTATTTTGGCTCCCATGTCCCAATTGGGATGTTTCAATGCTTGGGCGGCAGTGACTTGGGCGAGGGCTTCTGAGGTAAATGTGCGGAATGGGCCTCCGGATGCCGTGAGCAGTATTTTTTCAATTTTATTATGGCCTTCACCTGTTAAGGATTGGAATATAGCCGAATGTTCGCTATCTACAGGGAGTATGGGAACTTGATTGTCTAATGCATAACGGATAATAAGTTCGCCTGCAACGACTAGGGTTTCTTTATTGGCCAGGGCTATGGGCTTTCGAGAACGCAGGGCATGAATCGTCGGGCGTAAGCCGGCAAATCCTACCAGAGCGGTTAGTACCAAGTCTATGTGCTCATTTTCAACAATTTGGCAGAGAGCCTCTTCTCCGGTGTAAACTTTAATGTCGAGAGGGGCTAATGCTCTACTGACCTTATCATAGTATGTCTCATTGGCAATGACAACAGTGTCTGGGCGAAATTCCCGGGCTTGGTCTATGAGTAAATCTGCATTATTACCTGCTGTCAGTATGTAAGCCTCGAATTTGTCTGGATGTTCGCGGATAACACTTAAGGCCTGTGTACCAATGGAACCGGTAGAGCCAAGCAGCGCAATACGTTTTTTTGTCATGTCCTATCAATTTATGTCAAGCAATCCATCGGGCAATAGAAGACTAATGGTGCGTTTGTTTAAGGAATAATCCGTGAGAAAATCATCATGGAAAGGAATGATGAGTTCTTTTCCATCAGGCGAGCGGAGATAGAATATGATATTTGCTGAGGAATCATCCACATTCTCCACTATGCCTAAAATTATTCCCTTCTCATCAGTGACTGTAAAACCTGTAAAGGCTTTCCATGACCGTATCGAATGGTTTTCTTCTTCAGGCAAACATTTCTTAGGATAAAAGACGCTATGGCCTACCAAACGTTTGGCAAAAAAATCAGAGTCGATATCTTCAAATTTTATGATGGCTGTTTGGTCGTTTTTAAAACGATATTCTTCCCAAAAGAAAGGTACAAGAATGCCGTCCATATCAATTATTAGATATTCGGCTGTTCCGCGATCGAATGCGTCATCAGTGAAAAGCAATTCTATTTCTCCTTCTATACCACGGAATTTACTGATGCGGCCAATGTAAAAAACGTCTTCTGGGCAAATCATGATTCACGGATTATTTGTGCTCCAAGAGTCCGGAGGCGATTTTCAATATGTTCGTAACCGCGGTCTATTTGTTCAACGTTTTCAATACGGCTGATGCCTTCAGCGCTCATGGCGGCGATAAGCATGGCAATGCCTGCGCGTATGTCTGGACTTACCATTCGTCGGCCACGCAGTCTTATTTGATTGTCGTGTCCTACAACAACTGCGCGATGAGGGTCACAAAGAATAATTTGTGCTCCCATTTCTATGAGTTTATCAACAAAGAACAGTCGGCTTTCAAACATCTTTTGGTGGAAAAGTACAGATCCTTTTGCTTGTGTGGCAACGACAATGAGAACGCTTAACAGGTCGGGGGTTAGTCCAGGCCAAGGAGCATCCGCCATCGTCATGAATGAGCCGTCAATGAAACTTTCTATTTCATAATGTCCTTGGTACGGTACATAAAGGTCTTCGTTTCGTCGTTCCAATTTTACGCCAAGACGAGCAAAGGCATCGGGAATGAAACCTAGATTATTGAAAGAAACGTTCTTGATAGTCATTCCGTTACCTGTCATAGCTGCCATGCCTATGAAACTGCCGATTTCTATCATATCAGGTAGTACCTGATGATTGGCTCCGTGGAGTTCCTCAACACCAATAATAGTTAGTAGGTTTGACGCTATTCCACTGATGCGAGCCCCCATTTTGTTGAGCAAGTGGCAGAGTTGTTGTAAATAAGGTTCGCAGGCTGCATTGTAGATCGTTGTTGTACCCTTTGCCATTACAGCTGCCATAATGATATTGGCCGTACCAGTAACAGACGCTTCGTCAAGCAGCATATATGTTCCTTTGAGACATTTTTCGGCAGATATATTAAAAATCCCGGTGCTTTCGTCATAGTTGAATTGAGCTCCAAGTTTTTGTAATCCGAAGAAGTGGGTATCGAGTCGGCGGCGTCCTATTTTATCTCCCCCAGGCTTAGAGATGGCAGCACGGCCAAAACGTGCCGTGAGTGGCCCTATGAGTAGTACGCTGCCACGAAGGCTTGAACAACGTATTAAAAAGTCTTGACTGTACAAGTAGTCGAGATTGACATTCGTTGCACAAAATGAATAGTCTCCCTTGCTGTGTCGGGTTACAGAAACTCCCATGTCACGCAGCAGAAATATAAGGTTATTTACATCAAGAATGTCTGGTATATTCTTGATACGTACCTCATCAGCTGTGAGAAGTGTGGCGCATATAACTTGTAATGCTTCGTTTTTTGCACCTTGTGGTGTTATTTCGCCGCTGAGTCGGTGTCCGCCTTCTATGATGAATGATGCCATATTACCGGAAAGAAGAGAAGAAATGGTCTGTTGTATGGGGATTATAAGGTTTACTGTTGTGTTATTTCCTTAAGCGTTTGCCTGGAATAAACTGACGTTTGGGAGTATTCGCGGACTCCAACAGTTGTATGGCTTCGTCAAAACAGACCGCCCCATCGGTATAATCTTCAATGTCACGGGCTACTTTTTCATTGTCAACATAATCTCCGCGCCATTCAGTCAAAGCTCCTTTCATCCGGATGCCTAACATTTTAATGATACCCTTTCGTTCCGGTTGGTTTTTCCCCATTTCCTTAAGTTTCATGAGGGTATCTTCTATCAAGTGACCATAATGGCGAAATCGAATGCGGTTGCCGGGATAGGAAAGTTTCCTGGGATTCTTGTCTTTACCGTAAGTTTCTATTTCATAGGGGTAGTCAATATCAAGTTGGTAATCGGCAAGAAATGCCAAATGATTCCACAGTGTTTGCTTGTAATTGGGTTGTGAGCGCATTTGAGGATTAAGAGCTGCCATGACTTTAACTATACGTTCTGCCATCGCTTGTCTTCCAGCTTGGTTTTCTATGGCCTTGGCCCGTTTGATGAGTTCTTGTATCAATCGCCCGTATTTTTGCAATTTCAGGCGTTCTTCTTCTGTATTATATGTAATGATAGCCATGAACTGGTCGTAAATAATTTTAAATAAGAGGTTTGGATTTTCCTGCCACGAAAGTTTTCAGATAGTATGGTTCAAAGTATGCCACATTTTCGAAATGTCTCAAAGCCATGGCACGTTCTGCCAATGGCAACATGTGGCGCGCAAGTGGAACAATGTTTTCGATAAACCGGGCATTGGGGTTTTTGATAATCTCGCGACATTTTTCTGCGCCGTTTCCGAAGAAATAAACGGGATGTGTGGCTAGAATATCATCAAAAGAGTTTTTTTCTATTATTTCTGCTGTTGTCGGGCGTATTTCTGTCAGGCTGCGGTCATAAATAGCACAATAGACCTCCATCCGGCGAGCGTCTATCATGGGGCAGAGGAGTGCGTCTTCAGGAAGCTCTTCGTGATAAAGCAAGATGGGGGTGGCCATTATCTGTAAAGTGGGCAGGGCTATCAAGGGAATGTCACGGCCATAGCATACCCCTTTGGCTGTTGACATGCCGATACGTAGTCCGGTGTATGACCCTGGTCCTATACTCACGGCAACAGCATCGAGAGGGATTGCATGACTGTCGGCAAATGACAGGGCTTCTTCTGCGAACGGAGCCAATACTGCAGCATGTTGTGGTCCCTCTTGGTTTTCTTTTTCAAACAGGCATGCTCCCTCTTGGCTTAAAGCTACGGAGCAGACGTTGGTAGATGTTTCTATATGTAAAATACACGACATGATGTCTGCGGTGTGGTTTTTTTCAAGATAAAGTTTTTTGTGGAAATGTATTGTTTAAAACCGCAGTAAATACAGTTCTTTACCCAGATAACATTTCATTTTGCAAAGATAGTGAAAATGAGCGAAAATGAGCGAAGAAGAAAAGAAAACTTGTTTGTTTATTGTGATTAATAGAGTAGGGGAATTTGATTATGATATTTATTATTAATGTGTTCCTTGTTTTTATAGATAGTTGATGGAAAGATATATTAAAGCGGGACTCCTGTTAAGGATATCCCGCTTTAGATTGTGTTGATGACAATGTTTTCCGCCTGAAAATAAAATGCTTAAACCGGATTTTCCGGTGAAATTTCTATTTTCTTCCATTCTTTTAGCCGATGAAGTAATTCTTTTACTTGCAAGCGTTTGTCCGGAGCTGTATTTTCAGGGATGGGAATCGTTGTCAGTCTGAGGGTTCTGACTGTGCCGGCATCGATGTCGGCATGCACGTAAACTGTTTCTTGGACATCCGTTTTTTCTGTGGAAAATAATGTGCCAAGGAAGTTCTGCTCAGAGGGGACGATGCGTCTCTGGTATTTCCGATTGTTGGCTTGGTCGTTTTTTGTGAAAAGAATACATTTATTGTCCTGAAGCGCTTCTGTGACCATCTCTTTGTTTACTCGAAAGCCAAAGTGATGCAGCAATACTCGGTTGAGTGTCGTGGTAACATAGTTTATTTCGTTGGCCAGATTACGGTGAAATTTATCTTGTGGCGGCAGGAAAGTGGCTATGAACCGACGCAGAAGCCGCATTTGTGCTTCGTGGAGTTGGGTGGAATGGGGGCCATTCATGTGCGGACGCTGTTGTGAGGTTTTACATGTTATGAGTTTCTGCTCTTAATTGTTAGCGAATGTCAGCCCGTCATCTTTGGCTGTTACAGAGATTGGGCGTTGCTTGTCGACATCTCCGCTGAGGAAAGCTTTGCTCAGATTGTTGAGCAAGAGACGCTGAAGAGCGCGTTTTACTGGTCGGGCGCCAAATTCCGGTTCGAATCCTGCGCGCGCTATCAGAGCGATTGCCTTATCATCTACGTGTAATTCCACATTCTGTGATGCCAAAAGCCGTATGGTGGATTCAACTTGCAGGCGTACGATTTGTCTGATTTCCTGTTCGTCGAGTGGCTGGAACATAATAATGTCATCAATGCGGTTGAGAAATTCCGGCCTGATGGTTTGTTTGAGCATGTCGAGCACACCGGCTTTTGTTTCTTCAAGTAACCGTTCGCGTTCCGAGGCATTTTTGCGGCGCATTTCATCGAATTTGCCTTGAATGAATGTAGCTCCCAGGTTGGATGTCATGATGATAATTGTGTTTTTGAAATTCACCACACGTCCTTTGTTGTCTGTCAGACGGCCGTCATCGAGCACTTGCAGGAGAATGTTGAATACATCGGGATGAGCTTTTTCCACCTCGTCAAACAACACAACGCTGTAAGGTTTTCTGCGCACGGCCTCGGTGAGCTGCCCTCCCTCATCGTAGCCTACATATCCCGGAGGAGCTCCGACAAGGCGTGAGACGCTGAATTTTTCCTGATATTCGCTCATGTCTATACGGGTCATCAGATTCTCGTCGTTGAAAAGATATTCAGCCAGTGCTTTGGCCAGTTCTGTTTTTCCAACTCCGGTCGTACCGAGGAATATGAACGATCCGATGGGACGGCGGGGGTCCTGAAGCCCTGCCCGCGAGCGGCGTACCGCATCGGATACGGCTGCAATTGCTTCGTTCTGTCCAATTACGCGGTGGTGGAGCTCTCCTTCAAGATGAAGGAGTTTTTCGCGTTCACTCTGCTGCATGCGGCTTACGGGAATACCTGTCCAACGGCTCACCACATCGGCGATGTCATCAGCCGTAACCTCTTCTTTAACCATGGCTTCCGCTCCTTGCCGTTGGTGAAGCTGTTCCTGCATTGTTGCTATTTCTTCTTGCAGGGTACGCAATTGGCCGTAACGTATTTCAGCCACGCGTCCGTAGTCCCCTTCACGTTCTGCACGTTCTGCTTCAAATTTGAGATTTTCAATCTGCTGTTTGTTTTGCTGAATTTTCGACAGAAGTTCACGCTCTCCCTCCCATTTGGCACGATAGCTGCGCTCACGTTCTTCAAGTTCGGATATTTCCCGGTTGAGTTGTGTGAGCTTCGGCTCGTCGTGTTCGCGTTTGATGGCCTCGCGCTCGATTTCCAATTGGCGCAGTCTGCGTGTGATCTCATCCAGTTCTTCTGGTTGTGAGTCGCGTTCCATCCGGAGCTTTGCGGCGGCTTCATCCATCAGGTCAATGGCCTTGTCAGGCAGAAAACGGTCGGCAATGTAGCGGTGCGAAAGGTTGACGGCCGCAATGAGGGCGTCATCCTGTATGCGTACTTTGTGATGGTTTTCGTAGCGTTCTTTTAGTCCGCGCAATATGGATATGGCATCCTCCGGCGAAGGCTCGTTCACCATGACTGTTTGGAAACGGCGTTCCAGCGCTTTGTCCTTTTCGAAATATTTTTGGTATTCCTCGAGCGTGGTGGCCCCGATGCTGCGCAGTTCTCCGCGTGCCAGAGCGGGTTTGAGGATGTTGGCGGCATCCATGGCTCCTTCGCCTTTTCCGGCTCCTACGAGGGTATGTATTTCATCAATGAAAAGAATGATGTCGCCCTCGGCGCCTGTCACCTCATTGACTACGCTTTTGAGGCGCTCCTCAAATTCACCTTTGTATTTAGCTCCGGCTACGAGAGCGCCCATATCGAGCGAATAGAGTTGCTTGTTCTTTAAGTTTTCAGGAACGTCACCCCTCACGATACGTCCGGCCAGTCCCTCTACGATAGCTGTTTTCCCCGTGCCCGGCTCACCAATGAGAATCGGGTTGTTTTTGGTGCGCCGCGAAAGGATTTGCAGCACACGGCGTATTTCTTCATCGCGTCCTATTACTGGGTCGAGTTTGCCTTCGCGGGCTTCGGTCACGAGGTTGCGGGCGTATTTAGCCAGAGCCTGATAGGTGTCTTCGCCCGATGGTGATGTCGTGTTTCGTCCGCCGCGCAGTTCCTTGACGGCTGCTTGCAGCGTTTCGCCGGTCAGTCCGGCGTCTTTCAACATTTGTGCGGCTTCGCTCTTTACTTTCAGAAGGGCCATGAGCAGAGGCTCAAGTCCTACATAAGTGTCGCCTAGTGTTTTTGCCGTATTTTGGGCTTCGGTCAAGACGTTGTTGGCATCGGCTGCCAGATAGGGCTGCCCGCCTTCTACGCGTGGAAGACTGTTGAGATGTGACTCCACTGCCGCTTTGAGCATTTGCTCGTTTACGCCTGTTTTGCCGAAAAGGAACTGTGTTACGCTTTCGCCCGACGAGAGCAATCCGGATAGTAAATGCACGGCTGTTATGGCTTGTCCCTTTCCGCTTTTTGTCAGTTCTGCCGCATGGTTTACAGCTTCTTGTGCTTTGATTGTAAAATTGTCTAATGTCATATTCGTTCTTTTTTTTGTTTTACTCAATTAGTGATATAGTTCTTCAAACCGGATTGTCTTTGTCCGTTTATGCCTGAATGAGCAAAACTGTTGCCATAACGTGTGGTCTAACATCTGCTAACATTTCCCGCCGTAATGTCAGTAAATATGAGTGGCTGATAATTGAAGAATGTGACAAATGGACAGTGGTGTGCCGCTTTGACAATAAAGCGGCCTTTTCTGTGTTGCCGTTTTTAACATTATTTGCTTTTAACAGAAAAAAGTTGTATATTTGTAACAGCGAAGCGGAGCATTTCATGAAAATGCTCCGCTTTTTTGTGTGTTTCCGTGTGGAAAAGAGGGAAAAATAGCCGTATTTGTGATTGAAAAAGTCCTTATTACAATTTAAATTCCAAGTATTGCTGTCAAAATTCCCAGTAGTCTTTTTCTGATCATGCTTGTTCTTGTGTTGTTTTAATACTGGAAAATGACAAGAAAAGGCCCTTTAAATGTAATGGAAAGTTAAATGTGTTAAAACATAACGGCAGACTAATTCATCATCGCATCGGTGATTGTTCAAGGTAAGGCTTGTTACGGTTATCCCTTGGTCATAAGGCTCAGTTCTTTAACGAATTCTCCCACGTGCAGGCCGTCGACGAGGCCATGATGAACTGTTATGGATATGGGAAGGAGCAGGCGTTTTTCTTTTTCTATGAGCCTGCCTGTCGATATGCGTGGGGCGGAATCGCCGGTTTTGAAAGAACCGGCGTGTTTCATTTCGGAAAATGAAAACCACGGAAGGGAGGAATACCGGATGGCATAGGCACACTCTGGCACAGCCGGAAAGGCCAGTCCGGAACATTCTTTGACACGGCGGATTTCTTGACTGGCATGGTATGCAAAGGTCTCAAAGTCGGCGTCATAATCGAAAAAGCCGAAGCCGAATGTACCGTCGTCACGACCTATGGTAGGCGAAACACCTACTTTGTGGTATTTTATGACGCCTTTCCCGTCTGTGCGCAGGCGGAAAGCCTCGGTGGCATTGGCACACTTCATAATGGCGTGGAGCGAACTGAGAAAAAACGATTGTCTCTTCTGACGGCTGCGGTGATAAAGGCCGGTGAAGTCTATTTCGAGGGTGGTTCCCCAAAACGGGTCATCGAAAGAGGAGAAAAATTCAAAATGTTCTTTTCTGTTCCAGTGGTTAATGTCTATGACTTGTTTCATGATTATGGAAAATAAAGGTAGTGACAGATTCAGGCAGGAACAACAGTGCAGCCGAATGCCTTATATCTGCGAAAATATGAAAAATACTCTTGGTAAAGTGTTTTGATATAAAAAAACATGAAAAAAAGTTTTTATTCCGCGGTTAGTTTGTATTTTTGTAGTTCTAACGGGCCTCTCGCTCTTCGATGTCCGTAATGTCAAAGCGTTCAGTTAAACATATATAATAAAAGCGTAATACTATGACGTTAATCAAATCCATCTCGGGCTTCCGCGGAACCATTGGCGGTAAGCCGGGCGATACGCTCAATCCTATCGACATCGCCAAATCCGTATCGGCTTATGCCAGTCTCCGTGAAAAATATGTCGGCCCCTATCGTCGCAAAATCGTAGTAGGCCGTGATGCCCGCATATCGGGCGAAATGGTGTCGCATGTGGTTTGCGGAACGCTTATGGGCATGGGATTCGATGTTCTCAATATCGGTTTGGCTTCCACCCCCACGACAGAACTTGCCGTGACTATGGAGCGTGCCTGTGGCGGTATTATCATTACGGCCAGCCATAACCCGCGCCAGTGGAATGCTTTGAAGTTTCTCAACGAGAAGGGCGAGTTCCTCCCCCCCGCAGAGGCTTCGGAAGTAGTGCGCCTGGCCAACAGTTGCGACTTTTCCTTTGCGGATGTTGACCATTTGGGATGCTACACAAAGAATTTCTACTTTGACCAGCGACACATAGAAGTGGTGAAATTCCTCGAACTCGTTGATGTAGAGGCTATCCGACAGGCTAACTTCCGCGTAGCTATTGATGCGGTAAACTCCGTGGGCGGCATTATTCTTCCCAAATTGCTCGGACAGCTCGGCGTGACACAGGTGACAGGGCTGAATATGGAGCCGACAGGCGATTTCGCGCATAATCCGGAGCCTTTGAAAGAGCATCTTTCTGATATCCGTAACCTCATGCGTAAGGGACACCATGACATAGCCTTTATTGTCGATCCGGATGTTGACCGCTTGGCCATGGTATGTGAAGACGGTTCGATGTTCGGCGAGGAATACACACTCGTTGCTGTAGCCGATTATGTATTGCAGCATACTCCGGGAAATACGGTTTCGAACCTTTCTTCCACGCGGGCCTTGCGCGATGTCACTGAAAAATATGGCTGCTCCTACACTCCTGCAGCTGTGGGTGAGGTAAACGTGGTAACGAAAATGAAGGAGACTGGTGCGGTTATTGGTGGCGAAGGCAATGGTGGGGTTATATATCCGACAGCACACAGCGGCCGCGATGCCCTTGTTGGTATTGCCCTCATTCTGACTTATCTGGCCAAGACTAAGATGAAAGCCACCGAGTTACGTGACTCTTTCCCCAAGTATTTCATAGCAAAGAATCGCATAGACCTCGATCCGACGACCGATATATTTGCCATATTGCAAAAGGTGAAAGAACTTTACAAAGATGAGAAAGTTACTGATATTGATGGAGTTAAGATAGACTTCGCTGACAAGTGGGTACATCTGCGCAAGTCAAATACGGAACCGATCATCCGTGTTTATTCCGAAGCTCATTCAATGGAAGAAGCTGATGCACTGGGTAAGCAGATCATGGATGTTGTGTATGCCATGACTGGCAAGCCACAGGAATAAAATCAAAGAAAATGGGAGGAAGGGCTATACTCTTTCCTACCATTTTCTTTTTTTATCATATTCGATGTATAATTATGGATAGAAGAAATATATTACTTTGGGCATCGGCTGTGCCTGCTGCTATAGCTTCGGCTCAGGGACGTTATAATGTTGTTTACATTATGACAGATGACCATACGGCCCAAATGATGAGCTGTTATGACAACCGGTTTGTGAAAACACCTAATCTTGACCGTATTGCCGCTGATGGTGTGAAATTTGTCAACAGTTATGTGGCTAATTCTCTTTCCGGACCTAGTCGTGCCTGTATGCTTACAGGTAAGCATTCCCACAAGAATGGCTTTACTAACAATGAGCATGGCATCTTTGATGGTTCACAGCAGACCATGCCCAAACTTATGAGAAAAGCCGGATATCAGACAGCGCTTGTCGGCAAATGGCATCTTGTGAGTGAGCCTACTGGGTTTGACTACTATAATATTGTGCCAGGGCAAGGAGATTATTATAATCCCGACTTCATTACAATGAAAGGAGATACTGTACGTGAAGACGGCTATGTCACTAATATTATAACAGACAAAGCGATTGACTGGATGGAAAATAAACGTGACCGTGCCAAACCGTTTATTCTTTTTATTCACCACAAGGCTTGTCATCGCTGCTGGTTGCCGGAGATGAAATACATTCGTGAATATGAGGACCGTACTTTCGCTCTGCCAGAAACGTTTTATGACGATTATGAAGGACGTCCGGCAGCCGCCGCTCAGGAAATGGAAATAGGCAACAATATCCACATGGACATTGTCTATGACACAAAAATGTATTCGCCCGGAAAGCAAACGCGTCTGACGGATTCTTACCTCTCTATGATTGGGCGTCTGAACAGTCGTGACCGTGCTGATTACGATTATTTTTATGATTCTCTGACTACGGATTTTGAACGTCGCAATTTATCGGGCAAGGAATTGGCGGAGTTCAAATATCAGCGGTATATGCGTGATTATGCCAAGGTTCTCAAAAGTCTTGACGATAACGTTGGGCGTACACTCAAATATTTAGAAGAATCAAATTTGCTTGACTCCACATTGGTCGTATATACTTCTGATCAGGGATTTTATATGGGGGAGCATGGCTGGTTTGACAAGCGTTTCATGTATGAAGAGTCTTATTCTACGCCTCTTGTTATGCGTTTGCCGGATGGGTTGAATGCTCGTGGAGACATCAGGGAAATGGTGCAGAATATTGATTACGCACCGACTTTTCTTGATATTGCCGGAGTTCCTGTTCCGGAAGATATGCATGGTGTGTCGCTTCTACCTTTGCTGGAAGGAAAGCATCCAAAAAATTGGCGTAAAAGTCTTTACTACCATTTTTACGAATATCCGGCGGAGCACAGTGTAAAACGTCATTATGGAGTAAGTACGGCCGATGGATGGAAACTTATTCATTTCTATGATGACATTGATCATTGGGAACTTTATGATCTTAATAACGATCCGCAGGAACTTCATAATATGTATGCACGTCCGGGAATGGAGAAAATAACAAAGCGTCTTATGAAGGAACTTGTGAAACTTCAGAAAGAATATGATGATCAGGATGCGTTGAAGTTAAATGATTCTTTTAAGGGAGAATAAACGTCAGATATTATTTATAAGCAGAGTGTAACGGCAGAAACACCGATACACTCTGCTTTTCTTTAGATAAAAATTATAGTAGATGATTGTTCTTGAATTGTTATGTAGTCACAGGAATAATTTTGTAACCTAAACGCATGATTATAGGACTTTGTGGATCAAAGAGAATGTTGTGGTTTGAAAAACTTTATCCTATCATAAGATCTCGCATAACCATGTCAGATAGAAATATTCCTCGGTGTGTTAATTTAAGTTTGTTGCCGTTTTGTGAGAGGAGTCCGCCTGCAATATGTGGTTGGGCATTTGCTATTATATGCCGGGCAATCTTATTTCCAAACTTTTGTGTCAGTATTTCCATGTCAAGTCCTTCACAGGTGCGTAAGGCGGTAAATACCAACTCATCACAGCGTTCGGCGTCATTAAGTTTTTCGATGGAATGAGGAGGATGGCCCGGGTTGCAGGAATAGGTCATGAGGTTTTCCTTATTACAGCGGCGGGAATATTTCCCGTCAAAGGAATGGGCACCGGGCCCGATGCCAATATAAGGTGAATTATTCCAATACGAAGAATTGTGGCGTGAACGATATCCAGACAAGGCAAAGTTGGATATTTCATAATGTTCAAAACCAGCTGTAGTTGTCCTGTCTATAAGAGAATTGAATAGGGCAACGGATAGCTCATCCTCTGTTTCTTCTATAATCCCTCTGTTACGTAATGCCGTAAGTCGTGTTCCTTCTTCGTACATCAGTGAGTAAGCCGAAAGATGCTTTATTGGCAGTTCTAGAGCTGTATTGACATCTATTTCCCAATCTTTGAGAGTTTGTTGGGGAAGACTGTAAATTAAATCGATACTTATGTTTTCGAATCCGGCTTCAGCTATTGTCATTACAGCTTTTCGGGCATTTTCGCCTGTATGACGTCGCCCTAGAAAATGTAATTGGTTATTATTGAAAGTTTGTACGCCAAGGCTGAAGCGATTTATGCTCAGTTCTTTAATTTCTGTGATAAATTGTGGTTCAATGTCGTCAGGATTGGCTTCGAGTGTAATTTCAGCATCAGGTGCTATCTGATAATGTTTTTGTATAGTATCAAATATTTGCGCTATGGCTTTTACTGGTAAGCATGAAGGAGTTCCGCCGCCCCAATAAATAGTGTTGATAATATCGTTGTTGGCCTCTTCTCTTCTTACTTCCAGTTCTTTACATACAGCTTTGACAAAAGCTGGTAAGAGATTTTCTTTGGACGTAGTTGAATAAAAGTCGCAATAGATACAGCGGCTTTTACAAAAGGGTATATGCAGATAAAGTCCTGACATTTTCGTTGTTTTATTCTTGTTTTTCTTTAGGAAGGCTTTCAAGTTTTGGCACGAATTTCATTTGTGAAATGATTTTCCGTTGTCGTTTCTTTATGTAAACAGAGGGATATTTAGAACTGAACTTGATGGGGTTAGGTAACGTTGCAGCTATCAGGGCGCAGTTAGCCTTACTCAGTTCTTTAGCATGGCAGCCAAAATGTTCTTCTGCTACAGCTTCTACTCCATAAATGCCGGGTCCCATTTCAATACTGTTGAGGTACACTTCCATGATGCGCTCTTTAGGCCATAGCCATTCGATAAGTATAGTAAAGTAAGTTTCAAATCCTTTTCGTGCCCAAGATGAACGTGGCCACAGAAATATGTTTTTGGCTGTTTGCTGACTGATGGTACTGGCACCCCGCCGTCGTCCTCCTTTTTCATATTCTTTTTGTGCTGCCTCTATGGCTTTGAAGTCAAATCCGTTATGTTTCAGGAATCTCTGGTCTTCTGAGGCCATTACGGCTATTGGCATGTAAGGTGAAATGCTGTCAAGTGGCACCCACCTATGCGACCAGTTGTTGTAGACGTAATTATCCTTGTGCTGCAAGCTGCGGATGTACATGAGAGGTGTGGCTTTTACGGGTAGCCAGCGGTAGGCTAATACGGCTAGGAATGAAGAAACTAGAAAAAAGATGATAGCCCAAAGGAATATTTTTAGTAAGATTTTCATTGTTGGTGAAAGATGGGAAATTACTTTTCATGAGTAAACGAGCCAGCAAACCAGTTTGTAAAACTCAGTTTGTTGACTCGCTTTTTCGTTGGTCTGATGGCCCAGACCTTCAAGATATTTCTTTTCCAAACGTTTTTTAGAACGGCAAATCGTCTTCAGGTTCATTGGCAACGGGAACTGTAGCCGTTGGCTCTGCCATTGTCGTGGCAGGCGAGGGAACGCCGGCCGGCATTCCTGGAGCCGGTGCCGCAGCTTGTGCAGGCACGGCACGCCAGGCGCGTATGTCATTAAACCAGCGGCCGTTATATTCATGAGCGTCAATGTCAAACGAAACAGTCATTTCTGCTCCTATCTGTATGTTCATTTCCTTCAAACGGTCTTCGCCAAAAACGGTGAAGACACACTTGCGTGGGTATTGATCGTGGGTTTCGATGACAAACTCCTGCGTCATCCAAGTATTGCCAGTGCGGGCCGAAGTGCCTGTACGCGGAGTCATAGCCGCGATTATCTTTCCTGTAATTTCCATTGTTTTGTTTTAAAGAATGAATTTTCGGCGAAGTTACGATTTTCTTTTCGACCTGATGCTGTTTTGATTTGAAAAACTGAAAACTGTTGTGTCGTTTACAACGGTAAGGCATGAAGACAGGTAACGTTTGGCATGACGAAGATACGTCATGCTTTTTTTGTCCTGAGTTCCCAAAAGGCTACGGCTGCAGCGGCGGCCACGTTGAGTGAGTCCACATTATGTGACATGGGGATGCGGACGGTGTAGTCTGCTTCGGCAATAGTTTGATGGGCAAGTCCGTCTCCTTCCGTTCCCATGATGATGGCCAGTTTGGGTTCTGCTGATAAAAGAGGATTGTCAATGCTTATGGAGTTTTCGGTGAGAGCCATGGCTGCTGTTTTGAATCCCAGTTGGCGTAGTTGGGTGATCGGACCCCTCAGCCATGTCCATGGCACAAGAAAAACAGATCCCATAGAAACACGGACTGCGCGACGGTTCAACGGATCACAGGAAGTGGGAGTGAGCAGTACGGCATCTATTCCCAATGCTGCGGCAGACCGGAAAATGGCGCCGATATTGGTCGTATCCACTACGCCGTCCACTACTACAATGCGTCGGGCGCTCTGGCATATATCTTCAACGTTGTGCAATCGGGGACGCCTCATCGCACAAAGAACGCCTCGTGTAAGGGCATAGCCGGTCAGTTGGGCCAGTAGTTCTCTCTCTCCGGTGTAGGTGGGAATGTCGTTGCAACGGGCTATGATGTCAGCCGCATCACCGGTAATGTGCTTTTTTTCACACAGAAACGATAAGGGGGTGTAGCCGGCCTCAAGAGCCACGCGAATGACTTTAGGACTTTCGGCAATGAAAATACCTTTCTCGGGTTCGAGCCGGTTGCGTAGCTGGGTTTCGGTGAGTGTGTGGAATACTTCTGTTCCTGGATGGGTTAAGGACGAAATTTCGATGACTGGCATACTTTTTTGAGCTGTTGGTTAATGGCAGACCTAATTTACCCGCAAAAATACAATATAAAAATCGAAAGAAAGGTATTTCATTATTCTTTCGGGATTTGCTTGCTCTTTGTGGTGAGAGGATAAGAAGTTGGGAGTTCTGTCTGATTAACGCTTGACGAATTTTGATTTATTTATTCCAGTTGGTCATACACTTCGTCAGTTACAGCTTCAAGCCATTCGTTCGATGCACTGTCGGCCGGAAGAGTGATAGCTATGTGTTGAAACCATGAGGTGGCTGTGGCTCCATGCCAGTGTTTAATGCCAGGCGGAATGTTTACCACATCTCCTGGGTGGAGGGCGCGTGCTGGCTTTCCCCATTCCTGATACCAGCCTGCCCCATTTATGCAAATGAGAATTTGTCCGCTTTTGTGGTGGATGTGCCAGTTGTTGCGACATCGGGGCTCAAATGTTACGTTCGACATTGGGAGATTGCCCGAAAGCAAGGGAGCGAGATAGCTGTTTCCGATAAAATATTGGGCATAGGCCGTATTGGGCTTTCCTAATGGAAAAGCCGTGTTTCCTACGGGCCTATTTTTGCTGAATGGCAGTTCATATACTTCTGCTATGGCTTTGTCGGCTTGCCAGGCTTCCTGTTCGCCCACTTTTTGTGAGAGAATTTCAGGGATGGCATGTATCTCTTTCTCGCTGATCCCCATGTTGACTGCTCCCCGAATGTGTGATTTGAGTTGTGACTCTACACCTTCCATGGATGATAACGCACTGATTGTTATGAGTTCTCTCTCCGCATGCGTCAGAATGTCACGGGCAAAGATATCGCCGAAAAGATGCGCTTTCAAATAATAGTCAGTAGCAGGGGCAAAGTTATAGTCAAAAGGTTTACCTCCGTTCAGTTTGGTTTGTATTGCACGTCCTAGTTTCAGGGCCTCATATCCGTCAGGAAGCGGAGAAGCCTCCCTGCCTTCCGGGTCATTGATGCCTTTGGCTTTCCTTTGGGCAAGAACGGTCTGTAAAATACCGAGTCCGTTCAAACTGCGGGGAAATCCGGTATAGGCATAGAGGTGTGAAAAGATTTCTTTTGTTTCGTTGATGGTCAGTCCGTAGTCCAAGGCGTTTGCAACAGCAGTCTTAAGCCTGAAGGTGTCTCCTTTGGCCTCAAAGGCTGCTAAAACCATCATGTTCTGCTGTCTGGAAGTCAGTGTGTCCATGTGATGTTGAGCTTTTGTTGTCATTGTTTCGAAGAGGATGATAATAGATGCTAAAGTGCTGATTCCAATTGTTTTTTTCATGCCATATTGTTTTTTTGCTGCAAAGTTAGGGCTTCCTTCTATGGTCTGTTATACCACAATTACGGATAGTATAACCACAATTATAGATTATTGCAGGATGTAACAGGTTTGTGATACAACAAAGAAGCATCCATCCATTGTCGGAGCATTTTTAAAGAGTAGAAACGTCTCTTTGAACTTTAACATATTTAACTTCTTATTACATTTCAGAGTGATGAAAAATAGGGTCCAAACCTGAAAACAGGAAAAGTCCGTATCGGATTTTTAATACAAATACTTGGAATTAAAATTGCAATACGGGGATTTTTCAGGAAAAATAGGGTGGAAAATGATTGGAATATGCCTGAAAAACATAGAAAAAGCGGGACTTTCGTGTGGAAAGCCCCGCTTCGCTATTGTAAAGATACGACATTTTATGGTCAAAAGCAAATAGTGTTAAAATGGGTCTGAAGAGTAATGGCCCTCCTTTTAAGTGAGGATATGCCGGACCGGATAAAAAACACGGATACGAGGAAAACATTTCCGGTCGGTTTCAGAAGGGCAAGCCTACAGCAAAATGAAAGGTGAAATCGCGCTTGAACTTGGGATGGATGACAGGGTAATGTCTGCGGCCGCTCTTTTCACTAGGATCTATGGCCTTCATGCCGCCGTCGAAACGAAGAATGAAGAAATCAAAGTTGAGGCGCAGTCCCAGTCCGTAGGAAACGGCTATTTGCCTGTAGAAACTGTCAAAGCGGAATTGCCCTCCGGGCTGGTCGGCATAGTTGCGTGTGTTCCAAATATTTCCGGCGTCAATAAAGGCGGCGGCATGGAGTTTCCAAAATAGATAAGTACGGTATTCCAAGCTCATGTCGAGTTTGAGGTTGCCCGTTTGGTTGATGAAGTCTATTTTTCCGTCTTTACCTTTGTAGCTTCCCGGTCCCAATTGCCGGACGTTCCAGCCGCGCACACTGTTGGCTCCTCCGGAAAAATAACGCTTCTCGTAGGGAATGATGGTAGAATTACCGTATGGTATGGCTATGCCTAATCCTAGGTGCAGCGCCATGGAATTGCGGTCGTTGATGATGAAGCTTTTGGCGTAATCGAGATCAAATTTAGCGTATTGTGAATAAGCTATATTGAAAAGGGTGTAATTGTTGTTCTTGTCGCGTTGGGCATTGAAGAGATGAGAGAGGCCGTAAAGCAGGTTGCCGGCAAATTCCACCCCTATTCTTATTTGATAGCCGTTGGTTTGATAAAGACCGTCCGCAACGTTGGATTTGACTGAATTATAAGTGAAATTATAGCCCGTTTTCATAATGAAAAGATTTTCGTAGCTGTTGCGCAGTACAGCATAGTGCGGGTCGTCTCCTTCAAGATATTCTTGCCGGAATGTATCTGAAATCCAAGGCATGAAGATGTAGTTCAGACTGAGCAGGTCAAGACGGTGTTGCCACTGTGGCGCACTGTTGGGACTCCACCTGTAGGTCCATGTTCCGGTTAATAGCCGACGATGGAACTCCGGCCGGTTTTGCGAGCCGTACATCAATGTCACTTCTGACGTTGACTTGAGATGTTGTTTGGTTTGTCCTGAAACAAAGGGCATGAGTAATGTGGGAAAGCGTAAGGCCGTTTCGGCGTTCATTTCCAGGTAATTCTGGTTGCTATACCCTTCCAGGCCTGTAATGGCCTCATAGGCGCCGCGCAATTTTACAGACAGACTTTCAGAACCTTTGAAAATGTTGCGGTTGGTATAACTTAGTACGACCGCCGCGCCTAAGTTTCCTGAAGTGTTGGTACCTTCGAGTTCTGCGCTAATAGTATGTGGTTTGGCAGTTTTAATAAAAATGTCGGCATTGAGTAATGCGCTGTCCTTATGAGGTTCTGTAAAACGGATCGTGGAATAGTTGATGGCCGGCAGACTGTTGAGCGCACTGTAAGAATTACGTAAATCTTTTTCGCGGTAAAGACTGTCGGGCCTCAGATAGGTATGTGTGTTGTAAACCCTTGGTTTCAAGTGAGAACGCTGTGGGAAGTGAAGCGTCATGCCTTTTCGCAATGTGGCGCTGGCCATGCGGCTGTTATCTGTTGCTTCTTCATAAATGTTGATGTCCTTTAGCCTGTAAGGCGCATAAGCTTTGGTTGAGTCGATGCCTGCCGGCATGCGCAGATGAAGCGTGAGATCGACTCCGTAATCGTTACTGGCAGTGTCGGCACTGAATGTAATAAATTCTTTGTGCAGGTTGTAATAACCTTTTTCGCGTAATGTCGCGATGATTCGGGAACGTTCGGCTGATAAAACCTCCTCATCGAGTGGCATGCCTTTATACAGGAGAGAGCTGTTCAAATCCGTTCTTACAATCTGTAATATCTGAGGACTGTCCGATTCGTAGTGTAAATTCTCCACATAACTTTGTAAGCCCGGATTTAGCCGGTAGACTAAAGATATCTGCCGTTTACGTCTGATCGTGTCTGTGCTGACAGAAGAACGCAGGAATCCATGTCCGCGCAGGGCTGCCGACAAAGCTTCGCAGGACTGTTTTGTCATGGATGAGTCGTATATGACCGGAGCTTCTCCCAAACGCCGTATGAAGCGGCTCCAGCGTCGTGTCGTGTCGCGTGATTGCAGGCAGTAAATGCCTAATGGAATTTTACTCAGGTTAAACCAGCGGGAGTTGGGTTCCTGCTGTATGTAGCTGCGGTAATTGGAGAGAGGAAGATGCCGGTTATTACTTTCCATTTTGACATTTGCCAGTATGAAATCATTGTCTGCCAGAAAACGTTCGGCAGAACAACCAGAAAGTAAGGCGGCGCATGCTGTTAATATGCAGAACCCGACGAAATGTTTTTTCAGAGAATCTAAAATGTTGTATAACCTTGTTTTGCACATATTGTGTACAAAGTTAAGCATAAAAAGTGAATAAGCATTTAAAGACCAAAGGGTCATTTCTTATTTTCTTATTACCTTTGCATGAAAAACAAAGACGGAATGTGGAGTAAGAATAAATTGAAATTGGTGCGTTCGTTGTCGCAGAAAAAATACCGTGAGGCAGAGAGGGCTTTTGTGGCAGAAGGTCCTAAGGTGGTGGGAGACATGATAGAGCATTTCACTTGCAGGCTATTGGCCGGAACTCCGGAATTTATATCCGCTCACAGGAAATTCTCTGCGCGTGAGGTGGCGATTGTCAGCCAAAAGGAACTGGAGCAAGCCTCATCCTTGCGGGCGCCGCATGATGTATTGGCTGTGTTTGACTTGCCAGAGGAACCTGATAATATGGTTTGTCCTGACGGACAAACTCTGATGTTGGCTTTGGATGGAATACAGGATCCGGGAAATCTCGGTACTATAGTGCGGCTTTCAGATTGGTTTGGAATTGATCATATATATTGTTCTTTCGACACCGCGGATGTTTTTGCCCCTAAAGTGGTTCAGGCAACGATGGGGGCCTTGGCTCGTGTGAAGGTGCATTATGTGAATTTGACAGACTGGCTCTCTTCTTTACCTTCGGATTATCCTGTTTATGGAACATTTATGGATGGGCAGAATATCTATGAGGAGCCATTGTCCAAGGGCGGTGTTATAGTGATGGGAAATGAGGGTAATGGTATTCGGCCGGAAGTGGGAGCTGCTGTGACCCGGCGGCTTCATATTCCTAGTTTTCCTTTGGAAAGACCGACTAGTGAGAGCCTTAATGTCGCTATTGCCACTGCCATTGTTGCCGCAGAGTTCCGGCGGCGTTAAAAAATCTGTTCGATGTGTTGTCGTGTTGTCGAATAATGAATGATGCCTATGTTATTTTATGTCTTGTTATCTGTGCTTTGTGCCACACTGATATTGTTGTGGTGGTTGCGTTGGAGTGATTATGCGCAGAGTGCGGCTGTTTGCCGTCGGGTAAGTTTAAAATTAGAAAAGACAGTAGCTCTTGAAGAGAAGATAGGATGGAAAAATAGGATGAATGGTGTTTCCCCTCGTGTAAGCGTTGTGGTTACCAGCAGCAATCAGGCAGAAGCGTTACGTCGGAATTTGCCGGCTATGTTGGAGCAGAACTTCGATTGTTATGAAGTTATTGTAGTTGATGAAGCCTCGACAGATGGAACTTCGGAGGTCTTGAAGCAACTATCAGCCGTTTATTCTCATCTTCGGCATACTTTTGTACCCGCTTCAGCCCGTTATCTATCACGTTCAAAATTGGCTGTCACGCTTGGTGTGCGTGCAGCCCGCGCGCCTTGGGTGGTTATTACGAAGGCTGATTGTCGTCCATCGGGAAATTCCTGGCTGACCTGCCTGTCGGCTTTTTTTGAGGATGATTGCGATTTTGTTTTAGGTTATGCCAGTTATGCCGATGACGGAACACCGGTGGCCAGACGTGCCATTTATGAGAGGTTGCGGCGTCAGATGATTGCCGGACGAATGGCATTAGGACATTTCTTCGTTTCTGCGGTGACGCATCCTTGTGGAAAGGCTGTTTGGGCCGATTCGGCCAATATGGCGTTTAGAAAATCCATTTTTATGCAAGGACAGGGATATTCCGGCAGTCTTACCGTGCCTTTTGGAGAGGATGTTCATTTAGTTGATGCTTTGGCTCTTGGCGGACGTACAGAGATTGTATTTCATCCCGAATCTTCGGTTCTTCAGGAATTGCCGGAACAGCGTGAGATTGTTGCCCGTCGCGTGCGACTGTCTGAGATCTTGCGGCATGTCGGTCGGCGTGGCCGTTGTTTTCGTATTCGTGAGGGAGCTGCCACGTTCTTTTTGTTTTTGTTTTGGGGTATTGGGGGATTATACTTGTTTTTGACGTTACATGAAATAAATACTTTGGGACGTTATGATATGTCCAGATTATGGCTGGATATTCCGGTCTTACTGTTAGTTTGTGCTGGTGCTTTGATGCCAGGCTGGCTCTTGCGCCGTGTTGTCCGTCTGTTAGGCGAGAGACAATTTTCTTGGTATTATATGGGATGGCGGGCTTTAGCTACTCCGTTTTCTAATAAAATAATATGTTTGAAACGCTGGATTGTGCGGCGTGATTTGGTTCGAAGATAGAAACTGCAGGGTTGGCAGTGTGGTCAAGCCTAAATGTTGTGGTAGTAATGGTATCGGTTTTAGCTGAGGATCTATTTTTGAGATTAACATTTTTAACCTTTTGTTACATTTATGGAGCTTGAAAAATGATTTTAAGTATTGATGTGGAGAAAGTCTGTATCGGATTTTTAACACGAATACTGGGAATTTAAACTCTGATACGAAGAGTCTATGGCGAAAATTTGATGAGATTTTGCGGAAAAAGGCTTGTAAAACATTGAAAAAGCGGGATTCTCCATGGAGAATCCCGCTTGGCTATTGCAAAGATACGAATTTTTTTATCCAAAAGCAAATAGTGTTAAAATGAGATTGGGTGTTTTATTTTAACATGATGCCAGAGTAAATGCGACCGGAATCGACTCCGAGCCGGCGAGCAGAAAAGAAAGTGTCATGGTGAGTATAGGTGCAGATGCCAGACACATGGATATGCTCAAGTTTTACACCACTCTGTTCAAGCGAGAGGACGTTGGCGGCCCATAGGTCAATATGCCATTTGCTTCCTCCATTGTTACAAGGACAGCGATGGGCAATGGTCGACATGGGGAAATTGGCCGCAACAAAGGCGTCATATACTTCGTCGCCCACTTCAAAAGCTGCTTCTGAAATGGAAGGGCCGATGACTGCACGCAGTCTTTCCGGATGTGTACCGAAAGCACGGTTCATAGCAGTAATTGTTTTTGTCGAAATATGGCCTGCTGTACCACGCCATCCGGCATGGATAGCTGCGATGGCATGATTTTCTTCATCATAAAGAAGGATGGGCACACAATCTGCCGTGGAGATGCCGATACATACGCCTGGAATATCGGTTATAAGTGCGTCAATTCCTTCAAGAGCGTTTGTGCGTTCATCGTCATTTTCATGAAAGAATTTTTCGTGAATTTGGAGGGTACGTGTGCCGTGGGTCTGATGGGGAAGTATAAGGTGTTTTTCGTCTATTCCCAGTTCATGGCATAAATCTGTTTGATTTGCCAATACATTTGCAGCGTCATCGCCACAGTAAGGGGTGATGTTGAACGTGGCGTATTGATTGGTTCCTGTGCCCCCTAAGCGGGTAGTACTGAAAGCCCTGAGCTTTTTGCCCAGGGCATATTCTAAGAGTGTTTCTTTACAGTTCATGTCGTGTTGAAGGACTTCGTTATTCGTTGTCGAGGAATTCTATGTCATAGTCATCCCAATCATCTTCTTCACCGTCTGAATATTTTTCCAGCTCTTCGTCCTGCCAGTCAGCGAAGTCATTTGCCAGAAGATTAGTGTCGCGATTGCGGTGAATGATGGTACCACCTTCGCTGATAGCTTGTAGCTTGTTGCTTTCGCTGTTGAGTTCTTCCCACAACAGATCTTTCAGATTGTCAACACCTTTTCCCGTGACAGCCGAAATAAATACTACCGGCAAGTCCTGTGGCAGTTCCTCACGTAGCATGCCGATAAGTTCTTCGTCTAGCAAGTCGCTTTTGGTGATGGCAAGTATACGGTGCTTGTCAAGCATCTGAGGATTGAACTTCTTGAGCTCTTCGAGAAGAATTTCGTATTCTCGGCCAATGTGCTGTGTGTCTCCCGGCACCATGAACAGCAATAGGGAATTGCGCTCAATGTGTCGCAGAAAACGCAGTCCAAGTCCTTTCCCTTCGCTTGCTCCTTCGATGATGCCTGGAATATCTGCCATTACGAATGAACGGCCTTCCCGATAGGGTACGATTCCGAGTGACGGTTCTAGGGTAGTGAATGGATAGTTTGCAATCTTTGGACGGGCAGATGACAGGGCTGAAAGCAAAGTGGATTTTCCAGCATTGGGGAATCCGACAAGTCCTACATCGGCCAGAAGTTTTAGCTCTAGAATAACCATCATTTCCTGCATCGGTTCGCCTGGTTGTGCATACCGCGGTGTTTGGTTGGTGGCTGTTCGGAACTGCCAGTTGCCGAGGCCGCCTCGTCCACCTTTGAGTAGCATTACAAGTTGTCCGTCTTCGGTTACATCGCAAAGATATTTGCCGGTGTCGGCATCGTAGGCCACTGTGCCAAGAGGAACATCAATGTAGCGGTCTTCGCCGTCCTTACCATGTGAGAGACTTTTGGAGCCGTTGCCGCCATGTCCGGCAAAGACGTGACGTTCATAACGTAGGTGGAGCAAAGTCCAATAGTTATGGCTGCCACGCAGATAAATGTGGCCACCTCGTCCGCCATCGCCACCGTCCGGACCGCCGTTAGGTTGATATTTGGCACGGTGCAGATGCATAGAGCCGCGACCGCCTTTTCCTGAGCGGCAATATATTTTTACGTAGTCGACAAAATTGCTTTCGGCCATGATAAAATTAGGTTTCGTGGAATGATAGGGACATAATGATGTTAAGAGTTAAAGGCATTTCCTTTGTCACAGACATCGGAATAATTCCCTTAAACTCTTTATGAATTTCCTGTTGATTATAAATTGTCGATGACAGCGCAGAGAGCAGCATTGATTTCTTCCAGTGCTCCGTAACCTTTTACTGCGTGACGTTTGCCCTCTTTTTCATACCATTCGATAAGAGGGGAGGTTTGGGCGGAATAAACATCAAGGCGTTTTTTTATCGTTTCAGCATTATCATCGGCACGTCCTGACGTTTTGCCTCGGTTTATAAGACGTTCCATCAGCATTTCTTCAGGGACGTCAAGTTCGAGCATGCCTGCCACTTCCGTGCCTCGTTTGGCTAGCATGTCTTTTAGGGCTTCAGCCTGGGGGATGGTGCGCGGAAAACCGTCAAAGATAACCCCTTCACAAGGACAGAGGCTATCATAAACACTGGCCAGAATATCAATCATCAGAGAATCGGGAATGAGTTGGCCGTTGTCTATGTATGATTTGGCCGTTTGGCCAAGTTCTGTATTGTTCTTGATTTCAGCGCGTAGTACATCACCTGTCGAGATATGTTTGAAACCATACTTCTGTACGAGCAAATCGCTTTGAGTGCCTTTCCCTGAGCCGGGGGCACCAAAAATGACAATATTCTTCATTGATTGTTTGTTTTATGGTAAAATGGTTTTATTCTATCTTTTCTGGAAAACAGTTGGTAAGAGTTTATTCTTCTACTACATAAATGTCAGGTAGATTACGGCCTTCTCCGTCATAGTCTAGTCCATAGCCTACTATGAAATCATTAGGTATGTCGAAACAGCGGTAGCGGATGTCCAAGTTTACTTTCAGATTGTCGGGTTTGACCAATAATGAAGCTATACGTACATCTGCAGGTTTCTTTTCTGCAAGCATGGTAAGCATTTCCTGCATCGTCAAGCCGGAGTCTATGATGTCTTCCACAACAATAACGGAGCGCCCTTCAATGCTTTCGCTCAGACCGATAAGCTCTCTCACCTTCCCGGTGGATGCTGTTCCTGCATAAGATGACAGGCGGACAAAGGAAATTTCACAGGGAAAATCAAGTTCTCTCATCAGGTCTGCTGCAAAAACAAATGAGCCGTTTAGCACGGCTATCAAAAGCGGCTTTTTGCCAGCCATGTCACAGGAGATGTCGGCCGCGATGGCTTTCACTCTTTCTCTGATCTTTTCTTGAGAAATACAAACTTTAAATGTTTTGTCCTTAACTACTACCTTTTTCATGGTTGTTAAAAAAATTTCTGCAAAGATAGTGCAAATCAATGAAGCGTAAAAGCAAACCTTTTTGTTTTTGCACTTCTGTATGCAGCTTCTTGTTCTTTTTCGTATTTTTGTCCCCGAAATAAAAATGAACTGATTATGATAATAAGACGGGTGTCGGAAGCCGATGCTGGTGAAATAGCCGATATTTATAATGTGTATGTGAAAGAGAGTACAGCCTCTTTTGAAATAGAGGAACTGACAGATGAGGATATGCGTTGTCGCATTGCAGATATTGCAACACATTGTCCCTATTGGGTTTGTGAGGAGGACGGTAAAATAATAGGTTATTGTTATGCCCACCCTTGGAAAGAAAGGGCGGCTTACGCTAAAACGTTGGAAACTACTGTGTATGTGGCTGCGGATTGTAAAGGGAAAGGTGTTGGGCGAATGTTGATGCAACGTGTCATAGACGATTGCCGTGCGCTGGGATATGTAGCTTTGGTAGCCTGTATAACGGGAGGTAATGAGGCCAGTGTCCGGTTACATGAACGGCTAGGGTTCCGGCAAGTGTCTCATTTTAGAAAAGTAGGTTTTAAGTTAGGGCTTTGGCTTGATGTCGTAGACTATGAATTATTGTTGCAGGAGATGCCTTAGATTTACATGACAAGGTCAGATATCCATTTATGTCTTGTTTTTCTGCATGGCTTTGAGAATATTTGTGCAGGCGGATGTGAGTGACGGGGAAAGTGGCCCTGATTCAATCAGGGCGATAGTTTGTTGGAGTTCCTCCTGTATTTCAGTATAATTACGACTTATTTCATACGCCAGTTTGAGACATAATACCCGTATTCCCGATGGTCGTTGGGAATTTGAGATGTTGTGCAGGCAAAACTCAAGAAAAAGTCCGTCTGATAAAGTGTTTCTTGAAGATTTGCTGACATTCAGGATGATTGTCAACAGCAGGCGGCACAATGTATCGTTTTTAGTTTCAGCGGCAATGTTCTGTAACTGTTGCCGCTGTTGTCCGGTGAAGATATCCTGAACTTTTTCACTAAGTCGGGAAAACACCCAGGCCGCATTTGTAGCCGCGCGTTTGTTTTCATTGCCGATGAGTTGAAAAAGCAGATGATGTAGTTTCACATCGTTGAGAGCCAGATGATAAAGCCCGATGATGTCATGGCTGTGCAGACGTCTGGAGAGATGTTGGGAGTAGTTGATGTGGTGAGGAAAGTCTTTTTCATAATAAATCATGTCTTTCAGATAAATGCCACACTCTATGATAGGATGGTCATAGTTATCAGTAAAGAAATTTTCGATACGGCCTTTTGCCTCAAAACCTAGATGGCGGTAAAAGGTGTCCATTTCAACGGTTTCAGCAGTACCGGCTTTCAGACGAAAGAGATAAGGGGTGTAAAATTGTTCTGTGAAATTTACCATACGGCGTGCGTAGCCTTTTTTTCGATAGCCGGAGGCCACAGCTATGTTTTTGATCTCGTATGTTCCGCCGCCTTCGTTGGTTATGACGATTTCGGCTATGATTTCTTCTCCATTGAACATACCGAACATGTCGCCACAGTTCAGATAGCGGTCTATCATGCTTTCCTGTTCATCGCCAATGAGAAGGAGTGGCAGATATTTTTTCTTGTTTCCTGTGATTTGTCTGATTCTCATGGAAGTATGGAGCGGAATAAAATGTGTTTAGAGCTTTTTAAACAAAAATCCGACAGGATAGTCCTCGGTAGTGTGCAAAACTTGAATAATAGATAGATACATGATATTCACAGCACATTGGATTTTCTTTCTGTTGAAAAAATATGATTTTACTTGTTTTGGAAGACAGAAAGTATATAAAAATCTCCTGTGACTCAGAAAAATCACAGGAGGTTTTTATAATTAAGTAGTCAGGTTGCTTACTTCTTGTTCAAAGCTAAGTCAACATTTACAGCACAGGCCACTGAGCAACCTACCATCGGGTTGTTGCCGATACCGAGGAAGCCCATCATTTCCACGTGAGCAGGTACAGAAGATGAACCGGCAAACTGGGCATCGCTGTGCATGCGGCCCATGGTGTCGGTCATACCGTAGGAGGCGGGACCGGCGGCCATGTTGTCGGGATGGAGTGTGCGGCCCGTACCGCCACCGGAAGCTACGCTGAAGTATTCGCGGCCGGCAAGGATACGCTCTTTCTTGTAAGTGCCGGCAACGGGATGCTGGAAGCGGGTGGGGTTGGTAGAGTTACCCGTGATGGATACATCCACGTCTTCTTTCCACATGATGGCAACACCTTCGCGCACGTCATCGGCACCGTAGCAGTTTACGGCGGCACGGGGACCGTTGCTGTAAGGAATTTCCTTTACAACCTTGAGCTCACCGGTGAAGTAGTCGAATTTAGTCTGCACATAAGTGAAACCGTTGATGCGGCTGATGATCATGGCAGCGTCTTTGCCCAGACCGTTGAGGATACAGCGCAGGGGTTTGTCTGCAGGTCTTGACTTGTTGGCCATTTGTGCGATCTTGATAGCACCTTCGGCGGCGGCGAAACTCTCATGTCCGGCCAGGAAGGCAAAGCACTTGGTTTCAGGAGAGAGGAGGCGTGCGGCCAGTTTGCCGTGGCCGATACCCACCTTGCGGTCATCGGCAACGGAGCCGGGGATGCAGAAAGCCTGAAGGCCTTCGCCGATGTATTCGGCAGCGGCAACGGCGTCCTTGGCTTTTTCTTTCAGGGCGATGGCGGTACCTACAACGTAGGCCCACTTGGCGTTTTCGAAGCAGATCATCTGCGTTTCCTCGCAGGTCTGATAAGGATCGATGCCGGCAGCTTCGCAAATTTGGTTAGCTTCTTCGATTGACGAAATGCCGTGTGCGTTAAGACAAGCGAGAATCTGCTTGATACGACGGTCTTGTGACTCAAATTTTACTTCTCTAATCATAATTGCAGTCCTCCTTATTAGTCTTTACGTGGGTCAATTGATTTAACTGCTCCGTCCTCTTCCTTGGTGCGGCCGTAAGTACCGGTTACGCTCTTGAGGGCTTCATCGGCAGGAACTCCCTTCTTGATGGCATCCATGAATTTGCCCATGTGAACAAATTCGTAGCCACACACCTGGTCGTCTTTGTCGAGGAACATCTTTGTGATGTAACCTTCCGTGAGCTGAAGATAGCGGGTACCTTTGAGCTTGGTGCCGTAGAGGGTACCCATCTGGCTGATGAGGCCTTTGCCGAGGTCTTCAAGGCCGGCGCCAACCACAAGGCCACCTTCAGAGAAAGCGCTCTGTGTGCGGCCGTAAACAATCTGAAGGAAAAGTTCGCGCATTGCTGTGTTGATAGCATCGCAAACGAGGTCGGTATTAAGAGCCTCAAGAATCGTCTTGCCCGGAAGGATTTCGCTGGCCATGGCGGCAGAGTGCGTCATACCGGAGCAACCGATGGTCTCTACCAGACATTCTTCGATGACACCTTCCTTAACGTTGAGCGTCAGTTTGCAGGCTCCCTGCTGAGGGGCACACCAGCCCACACCGTGGGTCAGGCCCGAAATGTCCTTGATTTCCTTTGCTTGCACCCACTTGCCCTCTTCGGGTATGGGAGCGGGACCATGGTTGGGACCTTTAGCCACGCAACACATGTTTTGAACTTCGTGTGAATATTCCATGTCGATTAATAAATATAGTGAGTAATATACGTTACTTCAACATTTTACTGCAAAGTTAAGGGAAACCGCTAAAAATGCAAAACAAAAACAAGTTTTTTTGAAAGGTTGATAATACGGATGAGGTAATTTTGATATTCAGACATGCCACCTTCTGATGTCTGCTTGTACAAGAATGCGGTCTGTGTGGGAGGTCATGACTAAACTGGGAGAATCGGCAGGTATGGGAGAGGCCGTTTCAGGGCACGGAAGGCATTCGGGAAATTAACATATTTAACTTTCCGTTACATTTCAAGAGGCGATTTATGCCGGTCGGTAAGAAGTTTTGGAAAAAGCAATAGGTGAAATATGAAAAGCAATACTTGTAATTTTTACGGCAATACGGACTTTTTTCGGCCCGATACCGGTTTCTGATGTTGGTTTTCACCTTGATTTAAAAAGGAAAAGAGGGCCATCCCGGCGGACAGCCCTCTTCGCTGTTGCAAATATACAACATTTTTTGCCGGAAAGCAAGAAATGTTAAAATGGGAAATGGCGTTGAAACCGGGTTGTGAGGGCATGCCGCTAACTCTGTCCGGCTGTCGGGTCTGCCTCTTCGGGTGAGGGTGGGGCGGCGCTGTTGTCGGAGTCTTTCCGTCTCATGGCGTTCAAACCCTTGTTGCTGCATAAAAACAGGGAGTTATGCGCCCCGTTTCCGATAAAATCCGTATATTTGCAGGCGGATGTCGCGGCTTTCGGTGTGAACTGTTGTTCCGCCGGCCCAGTCTCCGCAGCTAACATTGTTCCACCCTTTAAAACGCTTACTTTAAGAAACAGACAGAGAGAAAAACGCAAATTGGGAAATGTCGTACCGGTCATAAGGCCGTACACTCC
>NZ_BEWW01000284.1 GCF_002933955.1 Prevotella sp. MGM2 | reverse complement strand
CAACCGCATCGTCTGTAGTACTGGTTAATAATGACTTTACTCCTTTGCATCCGGTAAGAACTACACTTATACGTGTTCCAGACGCTTATGAATCCATAGCCCGTCTGTTGACTTTTTATGAACAGAATATGGTTAAGCGTTCTGGAATTCATCCGTTGGCCTGTGTATCGGATAGTGCCGTTGTAGGGGACGAATGCTATATCGGCCCTTTTGTTTATATCGGCGAGAATGTTGTTGTGGGACGTGGTTGTCAGATTTATGCGCATGCGGTTATAGAACAGAATGCCAAGGTCGGTGAAGATTGTATTATCTATCCGAATGTGTCGGTTTATCATGACTGTGTGTTAGGCAATCGAGTTATTTTGCACAGTGGTTGCGTAATTGGGGCTGATGGTTTTGGCTTTGCCCCCGCTTCAGATGGTTATGAAAAAATACCTCAGATAGGTATTGTAACGATTGAAGATGATGTGGAAATAGGTGCCAATACATGTATTGACCGTTCTACTATGGGATCGACTTATATTCGTCATGGTGTGAAATTGGACAACCTTGTTCAGGTGGCTCATAATTGTGAAGTTGGGGCTAATACTGTAATGTCTGCTCAGGTGGGTGTGGCCGGTTCTACTAAAATAGGCGAATGGTGTATGTTTGGTGGTCAGGTAGGCATCGCTGGTCATGCAGTTATCGGTGACCGTACTATGAGTGGTGCTCAGGCTGGTATTGCCGGTAGCATCCGCAAGGGACATGTGACAGTACAGGGTTCCCCTGCCATTGATGCCAAACTTTTTGCGCGTGCCAGTGTGGCTTATAAGCATTTGCCTGAAATGTATGCCGAATTTAATCGCATGAAAGAAGAACTTGAGCAACTTAAGAAAACATTACAATCCTAAAAAATAATAAAGAGCTATGTCCAAGCAAAAAACATTGGGTGGCAGCTTTTCTCTTTGTGGCAAAGGACTGCACACGGGATTGAATCTTACCGTAACTTTTAATCCAGCCCCTGAAAATCATGGCTATAAAATACAACGAATAGATTTGGACGGAATGCCCATTATTGAGGCAATCGCCGAAAACGTAGTTGATACATCGCGTGGAACAGTTGTGGCTAAAGGCGATGCGCGTTGCAGTACAATTGAACACGGTATGGCTGCGCTCTATGCTATGGGTATTGATAACTGTCTTATTCAAGTGAATGGTCCTGAGTTTCCTATACTTGATGGCAGTTCTAAGTATTATGTGGAGAATATTCGGCGTGTAGGAATTGATGTACAGAATGCGCCCAAAGATTTCTATGTGATAAAGAAGAAAATAGAATTCCGTGATGAAGAAACCGGTTCGTCTATCATTATTCTTCCTGACGAACAATTCTCCATAACGGCTATGATATCGTTTGAATCGCAGTTTATCAATAGTCAGTTTGCCACGCTTGACAGCATGCAAGATTTTGCCACGGAAATAGCCTCTGCACGTACATTCGTTTTTGTTCGTGAAATAGAACCGTTGCTCAAGGCTGGCCTGATAAAAGGAGGAGACCTTCAGAATGCCATTGTTATTTATGAGCGCCAGATTTCACAGGAGGATCTTGACAAATTGGCCGACTCTATGCAAGTGGAGCGTAAGGATGCTTCGAAGTTAGGATATTTAAATGATCAGCCTTTAGTATGGCGCAATGAACCTGCCCGACATAAATTACTTGATATCATTGGTGACATGGCTTTGATAGGGCGTCCTATCAAAGGACGTATTATCGCAACACGTCCCGGACATACTATAAATAATAAATTCGCTCGTCAAATGCGTCGCGAGATTCGGGCACATGAAATACAAGCTCCTGATTATGATCCTAATGAGATGGCATTGATGGATGTGAACCGCATCCGTGAACTGCTTCCTCACCGTTATCCAATGCAATTGGTTGACAAGGTGGTGGAAATTGGGTCAAATTATATTGTGGCAGTTAAGAATGTGACTTCCAATGAAGAGTTTTTCCAAGGGCATTTTCCACAGGAACCTGTTATGCCCGGTGTGTTGCAGATCGAAGCCATGGCGCAAGCCGGTGGTTTGCTGGTGCTAAATTCAGTGGAAGAACCGGAGCGTTGGAGTACTTACTTTCTAAGAATAGACAACGTGAAGTTTCGAAGGAAAGTAGTTCCCGGTGATACTCTTATATTCAAAGTAGAGTTAATGGCTCCTATACGTCATGGTATCTCCACTATGCACGGTTTTGTCTTTGTTGGTGAAACCATAGTAATGGAGGCGACATTTACAGCCCAAATCGTCAAGAATAAATAAATTCGTATTTAATACAATATGAGTAATATCAGTCCTTTAGCTTTCGTTCATCCTGAAGCCATTATAGGTGACAGATGCGAAATCGGGCCTTTTTGCTACATTGATAAAAATGTAGAAATAGGTGCAGACAATCATTTGATGAATAGTGTGACATTGTTGGCCGGTACCCGCATGGGAAACGGTAATGTGATTTTTCCAGGTGCGGTAATCGGTGCTGTTCCTCAGGACTTGAAGTTCAGAGGAGAGGATACAACTGTTGAAATAGGTGATAACAATACTATTCGCGAAAATGTTACTATCAATAGAGGGACTGCGGCTAAGGGACGAACTATAGTGGGTAGCAATAATTTATTGATGGAAGGTATGCATGTGGCCCACGATGTGAGTGTGGGTAATGGTTGCATTATCGGTAATTCTACTAAAATAGCCGGTGAGGTGGTTGTAGACGATTTTGCTATAATCAGTGCCAATGTTTTGATACATCAGTTTTGCCGTGTGGGAAGCTATGTAATGGTTGGAGGCGGTACGCGTACAGGACAGGATATTCCTCCTTATACCATGGCAGCTCGTGAACCAGTGGCTTATTGTGGCTTAAATTTAGTCGGACTGCGCCGGCGTGGTTTTTCGCCAGAGTTGATAGAAAATATTCATAATACTTATCGTATTCTTTATCAGCGGGGCAAACTACGTGAAGAATGTCTTGCGCAAATAAAAGAGGAAGTACCCATGAGTAAGGAAATAGAATATATCCTTGATTTTGTACATAGCTCAAAGCGTGGTATCATAAAATAATGTGCATTTGTTTTTTGAGACAGGGATTTTGGATTAATGAAACAAAAAATGTCTAGAATGGACAGATAAAAAGCGAAAGAACAGAGTATGCTTCTAAAGATAAAATTCATATCCGATGAGATAGATGGCTTTTTGCGCGAAATAAAAATCGACAGCGATGCCAATTTCCTCGATTTAAACAAAATTATTTTGCAGTCGTGCGGTTATCCTGATGATCAAATGACCTCTTTTCATATTTGTAATGACGAATGGGAGCGTTGTGAACAGATTACTAGGGAAGATATGGCTGATGCAAGTAGCGAGGATGATAATCTTTATACAATGTCAGATACTCCGTTAGCCGATTTCATAGAAGATACCGGACAGAAAATGGAATTTGTGTTTGATCCGTTTTCTGAGCGTTCTTTTTTCTTGGAGGTGAAAGACACAATACCTGGAGAGCATTTGAAAAATGCCGAAGTTGTGCGTTCTGTTGGTGATGCTCCTTTGCAAATAGCTGAAATGGATTTGGACACTGTTGCCAAACCTGTTAAAGGAGGCGACTTTTTCAGCGAAGACGAGGCCGGAGAGTTTTATGGTAACGATCAGTTCTCTGATGATGAATTTGATCTTGAAGGCTTTGAATTTACTGACGGCGATCCCTATTGAAAACACTTTTAGTCATATTAGGGCCGACGGCCGTTGGAAAAACAGAGTTCAGTCTGAAAATGGCAGAACTCTTTTCGTCTCCGATACTTAATGCCGATTCACGGCAAGTATATCGTGACATTCCTATAGGTACTGCAGCACCTACGGAAATGGAACTACAGCGTGTTAAGCATTATTTTGTGGGGACATTATCTTTGGAAGATTATTATAGTGCCGCTCAGTATGAAACTGACACTCTTAATTTGTTGCATGAGTTGTTCAGAAATAAAGATGTCGTAGTTATGAGCGGTGGTTCTATGCTTTATATTGATGCTGTTTGTCGGGGGATAGACGATATTCCTACAATTGACGATACAACTCGGTTATGGATGCGTGAGCGTTATGAAAGAGAGGGGTTGGAACGGTTGGTTGAAGAGTTGCGCTTGCTTGATCCGGAATATTATGCCATTTGTGATCATAAAAATCCAAAGCGTGTGATACATGCTTTGGAGATATGTCACATGAGTGGTCGTACATATACTTCTTTCCGTGTTGGAAATATCAAACAGCGTCCTTTTAATATTCTTAAAATCGGTTTGGAGCGCGAACGTGCTGATTTGTTCGGACGCATAAACAGCCGGGTAGATGACATGGTAACCAAAGGACTGATAGAAGAAGCCCGCAGAGTTTCATCCTATCGTCATTTGAATGCGCTGAATACAGTGGGCTTTAAGGAGATGTTTAATTATTTGGATGGTAACTGGAATCTTGATTTTGCTTTGGATAAAATCCGAAGAAACACCCGGGTATATGCCAAAAAGCAAATGACATGGTTTAAGAAAGATGCTTCTATCCATTGGTTTTGTCCGACTGATTTGAATGCTATAAGATATTTTATAGATAAACAATTGGCGGACTGTGGTAAATGATTTATTTTTGCATCTGATATCAAACAGAAGCCAATAGATATTAATACCTTCATTTATCAGTATTCGTTTCTCTACCTCAGATATAGCATCCCGTTTTACGGAAACACATTCTGTATCTTTATATTAAAATCTGAATTATGAGTGATAAGCCCCAGCATAAAGGTTTTTTGAAAAGATTTTTTTCTCTTTTCAGTTTTATAGGTCATTGTATATGTAAATTTGTTTGCTGGTATTTAAGGCTTTACAAAGGGCGTTGTTGGTGGTTTAAGATACTTATATTTTTCGTTTCTCTCATAGTATCCCTTTTTCTTTACGTTGTGGCTGTGATGTTTAATTTCTTGTGGCTTTTCGGTAAATCCCCGTCAGCCCATGACATTATGCATCCCAAAAATCCTGAAGCTTCCGTGATTTATTCTGCTGATGGTAAAGTTATTGGAAAATTTTTTGATGAGAATCGCCAATCTGTTTCCTACAAAGATATTAACAGCACTTTTTTTCAGGCATTGATATCTACCGAAGATGAACGTTTTTATGAACATAGCGGTATTGATTTCAAGGGATTGATAGGTGCTGCAAAAGATGCTGTGGGCGGTCATGCCCGCGGAGCTTCAACCATATCGCAGCAATTAGTAAAGAATATGTTCCGCATCCGGACGAGCACAGAGTACGGTACGGGATTAGTGGGCAAGATACCCGGCATGCGTATTTTGATAATGAAGACAAAGGAGATGGTTATAGCTGTGCAATTGGAAATGTCCAATGAGAAAGACAGTATTCTGACGATGTATGCCAATACGGTCGATTTCGGTTCCAATGCGTTTGGCATAAAAACCGCAGCGAAAACTTATTTCAATAAAACACCAGCGGAGTTGAGAGTAGAAGAAGCCGCAGTTCTGGTGGGGCTGTTGAAGGCTACAAGCACCTATAATCCCCGCATTAATCCTCAGCAGAGTCAGCGTCGGCGCAATGTGGTGCTCGATAATATTTACAATCATCGTCACGATTTGGCCAAAAAGTTTGGGAAAGCAGCCATTGAAACAAGGGAACAGTTGGATTCGCTCAAGAAGTTGCCTATAGAGTTGAATTTCAATGTCGAGACGGCTTATGACGGACAGGCGCTTTATTTTCGTCAGGCAGTTGCCGATTATATCAAGGAAAATAGCCCCAATCTTGACCCTTATACCGATGGCTTGAAAATCTATACCACACTTGACAGCCGGATGCAGCGTTATGCCGAAGCAGCCGTGGTAGAGCAGATGAAGAAAGTACAGGATAGTTTTGATGCTCATTGGCGTGGTTTGGGTGAGCCTTGGCGCGATGAGAGCGGGCAGCTGATTCCTGATTTTATTGAAAAGATAGCGCGTGAAACAGATGTTTATAAGAAGCTGAAGGCTCGTTTCCCTGATGCTCCGGACTCAGTGGATTATTATATGAACCAGCCGCATGAGGTGAAACTTTTCGATTATGATGGCGGACATACGGAACAAATCAGTACGATGGACTCTATTCGCTACATGGTGAAATTCATGCACACCGGATTTGTGGCGATGGAGCCGGGTAACGGTCATGTGAAGGTTTATGTCGGTGATGTCGATTTTAAAACGTGGAAGTACGATAAGGTACGTTCCATGCGTCAGCCCGGTTCGACATTCAAGCTTTTTGTATATGCCACGGCAATGAAACAAGGCTGGACACCGAGTGATGCCCGTTTGAAGGATGCTTACATCCGCATGGAAGTATACGACGGCAAGCGCGACACCACCACCATTTGGCAACCTCACAACGCCAATGGCCGGTTTTCAAATGCCAATTTGCCCTTAAGGTCAGCTTTTGCGCAGAGTGTCAATACTATAGCTGTGAAATTAGGTCAGGAAGTAGGCATTGGTAATGTCATAGAAACAGCGCAGGAAATGGGCATACTTTCACCTTTGTCCAATACACCATCTTTGGCCTTGGGGTCAAGCGATGTCAATTTGCTTGAAATGGTCAATGCTTATGCCACTGTGGCCAATGGAGGGGTGCATGTACCTCCTGTTTTGGTAGAGAAAATAATAGACCGTGAAGGAAAGGTAGTTTATGAAGCGGCTCCGTCACGTACTCCTGCTCTTGACGAGCGTGCGGCGTTCTTTATGCAGAAATTGCTGGAAGCCGGTGTACGCGATGGCGGCGGAACATCGCAGGCTTTAGGCAGTGCCATGTATATGGGGAGATTTAACGGCCGCATTGACTTTGGCGGGAAAACAGGTACTTCCAACAATCATTCCGATGCTTGGTTCATTGGCGTCACGCCGGCTTTAGTTGGCGGGGCATGGGTTGGTGGAGAATACCGGAGCATTCATTTCCGTTCCGGTCGTTTGGGGCAAGGAAGCCGTACGGCATTGCCTATTTTCGGACTTTTTATGAATAAGCTATTGAATGATCCGCTTTTTGCTCCCCGTTATCTTAAACTTTACGGCAAAGCTCCTCAAGGAGTGACGCCCGCAATGTATGGATATACTTATGTGCCGCGGGAAGAGCCGGATTCCCTGTCAGCAGACAGTATTTTGCTGCTGGAAGAAGATGGTCAGCCCATTGAACCGTCAGAGGCCGGTGCGGAAATATCTTCTGAACAGGCTTCTCAAAGTGGAAAATCCCGTCAGGGAGTAACTGCAAGGGATAAACGTAATAATAGAAGAAACGGAGGTGACGAGCCTAATCCGGAAGAGTATTATGAGTAGAATTTAGAAAGGTTTAAAAGTTCAGTAATTGACAGTGCAGAATAAAAATAATCTCCCTTTTTGGGGAAATTATTTTTATTCTGCACTATTTTAAACGTATTATCCGATACGTTGTTGCAGTAAATGGTATTTGTCCGTCTGAAAGGGGAAGGAGGGGATGATTTCTATTCGTGCCAGAAATCCCAGCTGGCCAAAGCTTGCAGATGAAGCATTTCCAAACCGTTTTTTGTTACTGCTCCTTGTTCGGCTCCCAATTGGAGAAATTTTGTTTCCTGCGGATTATATACCAGATCATAGAGTAAATGATTCGGCGTGAGGAGATGATAGGGAATGTTTGGATATTCTTCAATATGAGGATACATGCCTACCGGTGAGCAATTGACAATGACTCTGTGGGTTGATATGATTTCAGGTGTCAGGTCTTCATACGTCAGCCGGCCTTGGGCCTGAGTGCGGCTGACATACCGGGTGTGTATTCCCATCTTTTCCAGTCCGTGAACAATCGCTTTTGATGCTCCACCTGTTCCTAAGATAAGTGCTTGTGTGTGAATTTCAGGCCGTAATAGCGGAGTTATGGAACGGCAGAACCCGATGACATCGGAATTGTAACCCTTCAGATACGTAGTGTCTCCTTTGCGCGTAATGCGGACCACATTGACTGCACCGATGGCGCGGGCTTCGTCGCTCATCTCGTCAAGCAGGGGAATGACGGCTTGTTTATGGGGTATGGTAACATTGATGCCCCGTAGTTCGGGATTGGCACCGATAAGCGCGGGAAGTGACTTTACGTCCGGTATTTCGTAATTGCAGTAAGCGGCGTCGATGTTTTCGTTCCTGAATTTTCCGGCAAAGAATTCAGCCGAAAAACTGTGACCGAGCGGATAACCGATGAGACCGTATTTTTCCATGGTGATGTCGTTCTTATTTCGTGGCGGTGTAGAGGGTACTCAAGCCGAAAGTGTAGCGCTTGAACCTGACTTCCTTGAACCCAGCCCGTGAAAGTATTTGCTGCATCTCTTCGCCTTGTGGAAAGGCCTCCATCGTGGCTGGCAGATAGGCGTAGGCTTTGTTGTCGCGTGATATGAGGCGGCCCAGTGCGGGCATGAGTACATGGGAATAGAGCCGGAAAAGTTGCTTCATAGGGAAACGTCGGGGGGCTGTGAGTTCGATAATTACCAATCGGCCTCCGGGTTTCATCACCCGGCACATTTCACTCAACCCTCTATCGAGGTCTTCAAAGTTTCTGATGCCGTAGGCCACCATGACGGCGTCAAAGGCATTGTCGCTTAAGGAAAGGCGGAGACAGTCCTCTTTCTGAAAACGGATGGTTTTTTCCAGACCGGCTCTGGCTGTTTTCTCGCGGCCTACCTGCAACATGCCATCGGAGAGGTCAATCCCCAAAATGCTTTCCGGATGCAGTTCCCTTGCTGCCAGCATGGCAAAGTCGCCGGTGCCGGTAGCCACATCGAGAATATGTTTGGGAGCATGGGGGGTCAAGGATTTTATGGCAGCCTTGCGCCAATGCTTGTCAATGCCGAAGGAGAGGGTGTGATTGAGCAGGTCATAGCTATGGGCTATGCCGTCAAACATGCGTTCAACCTGTTCGCCTTTGGTACCGTCGTTACCATAGGGGGTTATTTCTTCTTGCCGGTAAGTCATCGTTGGTAGTTTTTTTAAGGATGCAAACTTACGGAAAAACGGTGGGATGAACTAATATTAAAGGCAAGAATGTGAAATTTATCCCAAGGTACTTCTCTTCCATTTTGGGAGATATGAGCCTTTTAACATAATTTGCTTTTGGCTGTGGAATGTTGTATCTTTGTAACAGCGGAGCGGGGCTTTCCACAGGGAAGTCCCGCTCTTTCAGTGTATTCAGGGAGTATTCATGGATTTTCTTGCCGTATTTTCCAACAGAAATCCCCGTATTGTAATTAAAATTCCAAGTATTCGTGTTAAAATTGCAATACGGACTTTCACAGTTCCGATACTTACAACCTATGTTTTAACACTTTGAAATGTAATGGAAGGTTAAAAATGTTAATGTCCGATGGATGATAAAGGTTCAAAAATATGAAGGAGGAAGTCCGGATATGAGAGATATTCTTGACGTATTTGTCTTTTTCAGTTGCAGGGTATGTGGAAGGGGATGTCAAGAAATGTTCCCCGGAAAATCCCGACTGCTCGGGATTTTCCGGGGAGTAGTTTTAGCGATGATAAAGCGGATGTGGAGAGTTATTGCCTGGCAGCCGTTTTTCCTGACAACCATTTTCTTACAGGCTCGTCATATAATTTAAGGAGGGCGTAGGCCAGCAGAACGTTCCATACACATACGCCTATGGTTACGGGCCAGGTGTCGGCCAGCGTGAACAACTGGTGCTTGATGAGCCATGCGTAGAAGAGGTACATGAACGGGTAATGAATAATGTAGAGCGGGAAGGAAATATCGCCTAAGAATTTGCAGGCGCGTGAAGAGAATCTGTCAGTAGTGAGGCCTGACGCACCAATCCATACGATTATAGGGAACATGACAAGTATGCACAGCGATTCATAGACTCCGTTGAGACAAATATTGCCTTCGCTCTTGATGTATGGTGTGATAAAGAGCATGACGAGCAGTGCGGAACAAATCCAAAAGGCGCCTCTCAGCCTGAGCGGTTTGAAACGGCGCGACAGTAGCATGCCCATGGTGAAGGGGAAGAGCATGCGTAGCAATCCGCTCCAGAAACCGGCTTCCTGCATGGTCCAGCCCACTCCGAGATTGCCGTAGCCGGACATGTCGGACCAGGTAAAGACTGTGAGTCCGGCTCCTAGAAGAACAACGAGTATGGTCAGCATTTTTGTGGAAAGTCTCCTGATGAACAAGGCATAGAGAATATTGCCTATGTACTCGAAAAAGAGTGACCATGCAGGGCCGTTGAGAGGAAATGCCTCGCCGTTGCCTCGCACTTCATTGATACCTCCAGGAAATGCCGGAATGAAAAACATGGCGCAGAGCAGTGAGAGCATGACTGCCGAGGTGGCAACGTGTGTTCCGTCCCACTGTATGCCACCTTGCAGGAAGAAGCAGATGGCTCCCAGAACAGCTCCCATGATGGCCATGGGATGGAGGCGTATCAGTCTGCGTCTGTAGAATGTCTTCATGGTGAGGTTCTTGTTCCAGCGGTCGTCGTAGGCATAGCTGATGACAAAGCCTGACAGCATGAAAAAGAAGTCTACGGCCAGATATCCGTGATTGATGCCCTTTATTACGGCTGCGCCTTGGGCAAAGGCAAAACCTTCGTGAACATGATACCAAAGTACTAGTAATGCCGCAATGCCTCTTAAGCCGTCTAACAGTTCATAATGAGGCTTTGTGTCTGTAAATGTAGTGGAAGAGTTGATGTATGCCATCCGATTAGACATAAAATTGAAGTATGATTTGATTTTTTGTTGATAAACAGTGGCAAAGTTAGCTGATTTGGGATTCAAAAAAGTTGTCCTGCGACAAAAAAACAAACGGTCATGTCTTGTGCTTTCTCATAGTTTGCCGCGAATGCGGCTGAGAGTGGGGAGGGGTATGTCCAGCTAAGAGGCGATGTAGCCCAGTTTCACTTGCCGGCATATCTCAGGGAATTGTTGTTGAAATGCTTCATAGCGTTCTTTGGCGGATAGCGTAAGGCGTTCTTTGTGTGAGCGGTGTAATCTCCGGTATTCGTTCTGATGGATGATTCTTCCCCAATTGGCTAGCTCGATATTGGTGTGGAAAAGATGGTTAAGGGCGGTCAGGCTGATTCTGTATGCCTCGACTTCTTCGAGCGTTTCCACAAACTCCTCGCTTGTCTTGTTGTAATACATTTCGTCCATGCTGAACACGATGCCTCCTGCTCCCATGAAGGAGGTGGTGATTTCCTCACCGTTTACCAGCCAGAAGGAACGGGTTGTTCCTTTCTCTATGAAATAGGCGGATTTGTTGAATATGTTTTTCTTTATCAGCAGGTGCTTTTTGGGGAAATGACAGGGAGTGACATGTTCTCTTAATGTCTGTATGGTATCGTTTGATAGGGGATACAGGGAATTTATCTTTTCTAGGATGTGCTTCATTGAATGGCGGAGGATGCAGGTGTGGCGTCTTCGGAGGCGAAGACCGGTTTGCCGCAGTAATCGCAATGACGCTAACTGGAGAAATGGCTATGGAAAAACTTGTTCTTGTTTTTCTGATGCTTATGCAGGTAAAAAACAGGCTGGTATCTTATCGGTGGAAATGCCCTTTGGCTTTAACTAATATGACTTTTAACTGTGGGTCTTTCAGCATTTTCCAGTTGGTAGGCAGGGCGCGCAGTTCAAATTCTGTGGTACGGTGTTTCCATGTCAGCAGGCCGATGTCGCTTTGAAGATGTTTTTTGATAGTGCCATACCACCATCCGGGAAATGACAGGGCGCGGACTTTACGGCTATCAGCTATAGTTTGCAGATGAGCCATGCATTTTTGAATTTCCTCTTCGGACAATCGCGACGGCTTGTCGTAAGGAACGTAATAGGAGGTATAATATTGGTCTTCTGTGAAGAGCGAAAGAGCATCGGACGATGGGCCTTCGACAATGAGTTGCTGTCGGGATATATCGTACCGGCGGCAAAGACTGTCAAGACGGGCATGGAGAGCGGCGGCATTTTCTGTGGTCAGATTTTTAATGTCCAGCCAAATTCTGGTCTTATTTTTGTTCGCATAGGCGAAATATTCATCGATGGTTTGATTGAACGTGGTGTCGGCATCGTGTGTCACATCAAAAGAACCGTTTTTACGGAATACAATATCGACTTCGATATTGGGGTAGTCTGCATGAAATTCACAGAGTTTTTCTATAGAATTGCAACGGTGTAGCCAAAGTTTTTCGGGAGTACTGCCTATGTGGCAGTATATAATAATACTATATAGTATTATCGCTAAAATGATTCCTCCTCCGATAACGGCTTTCCTTGATTTCATGGGACTTGTTAATTATATTACTCGTAACGGGCCTTCAGCATGGAAACCGCGTAGGAAATCAGTAACTTCCATGCGTTTCTTGCCGGCCAGTTGTAAGGTTTTCAGATGTAGATAACCGTCGCTGAGAGCTACTTTCAGTTCGTTGCGGCCGTTGGTGGTTAATGTGCCTGTGGGGTACTCAGGCTCACAGAATTCTTTTTCAGCCGCATAGATTTTGAGCACGTTGCGCCGGTTTGCGTATTCCATTTCTGTCCATGCGGCAGGATAGGGGGACAAACCACGAATGAAGTCGTAGGTGCTTTTGACCCCTTTGCTCCAATTGATCCGACAGGTCTCTTTGAAAATTTTGGGAGCCGGACGTAGAGGCTCATCTGTAACCAATTCGCTTTGAGAAATAGGTTTGATGTTATCGGCAAGAATGTTGTCGACGGTTTCTATGACAAGATTGGCACCTAGAACCATCAGTTTGTCGTGTACGTCTTCCGCATTGTCAGTGTCGAGGATAGGTACAGGCACGCGCTGTATGACATTTCCTGTATCTATTTCTTGATCAAGAAAGAAGGTAGTTATGCCGGTTTGTGTGTCACCGTTGATGATGGCCCAGTTGATGGGGGCTGCGCCACGGTATTGTGGCAACAGGGCAGCATGGAGGTTGAATGTTCCCAAGCGTGGCATGGCCCATACTGCTTCAGGTAGCATTCTGAAAGCAACCACGATTTGCAGGTCGGCCTTGAGTGATTTCAACTCTTCCAGAAACTCTGGATTTTTCAGTTTTTCTGGTTGCAGCACTTTGAGTCCTTGGGATATGGCATATTGTTTGACCGGTGAGGCCGTCAAGTCAGTTTGATGTCGGCCGACAGGTTTGTCGGGCATGGTTACAACCCCTACAATGTTATAGCCGCCGGCAACTAATAATTTTAAGGGTTCAACAGCAAAGTCGGGCGTACCCATATATATGATGCGAAGTTCTTCTTTAGTCATGATTGGTGTTTTTATGAAGATGATAAAGTTTATTCCATAGAAATTCCGCAGGAAGATGTTGATGTTCCAATGCTTTTGAGCAGGATGTTTATTGGAATTTATTCCTCTGAAAAATCTTTCATGATTTGCCGGTAAGAAGCATACAACCGCGTGCGTGAAACGAAACCTATGAAGGTTCCATCCGGTTTCAGCACGGGAAGTGTGCCGGATGCACAACTTTGAAATTTGTCCATGACTGTGGACATCGAATCATCTGTGTGCAAAATAATGGGGGGATATTCCATGAGCTGCTCGGCGTTGTACATACGATAAAGTTCGCTGCGGAATATGAATTTACGGATTTTGTTGAGGTTGATAACGCCAAGCAGAGCGCCTTTTCTATCTGTCACTGCAAAGTGAAGTGATTTGCTGGCCGAAACTGCTTGAACTACTTGTCCTAAGTTCATTTTGGGTGTGAGGCGCGGACGTTCTTTATCAACAATGGCATCGAGTGTCATCAGTGTCAAGATGGAACGGTCTTTGTGGTGAGTCAAGAGTTCACCATTGCGGGCCAGACGCATGGAGTATATGCTGTGTGGCTCAAAAGCGTTGATGGTCAAATATGAAGCTACTGATACAATCATCAGAGGAATAAACAGAGCGTAACCGCCAGTGAGTTCCGCTATGAGAAAAACACCGGTAAGCGGGGCGTGGAAAACACCGCTCATGACACCTGCCATTCCAAGTAAGGCATAATTCGTTTCAGGAACGTGTATGCCTAACAGTTCATGTTGATTCCATATTCGTGAGAAGACAAACCCGCCGATACAACCTAAAAACAAACTGGGAGCAAAGGTTCCTCCGCAACCGCCGCCACCGTTTGTGGCGGTAGTGGCAAAGACCTTGAACACAATGATAAGTCCAAGGAAGAGCAGTAAATATTCCGGATGCCCGTAGAATAGAGAATTATTAAGTACTGTTTCGGCTTCTCCGTTGCCGGTCATGCCTACGAGTGTTGAAATGGTGGCATAGCCTTCACCATAAAGGGGAGGGAAGAAATAAATGAGCAAGGCTAATACGCTTCCGCCGAGCGCCAGTTTAATGTATAGGTTTTTTAATTTGACAAATACTTTTTCAAAGGCGTTCATAGTGCGTGTGAAATAAAGAGAAATGAGACCGCAGAATATACCTAATAAAATAGATGTCGGGACACGGTTGACGGAAAAGGGTTCAGACAAATTGAAGGCAAACATGGCATCGCTGCCTGTCAGCGCATAGGTGATGCAAGTAGCTGTAAGGCACGAAACCAACAGAGGCAGCAGAGAGGCCATGGTAAGATCAATCATTAAAACCTCAAGAGTGAATACCAGTCCTGCAATAGGGGCTTTAAATATACCGGCAACGGCTCCGGAGGCTCCGCAACCGATTAACAGCATAAGCGTCTTGTGGTCTAGCCTGAAAATACGTCCTAAATCACTACCTATGGCTGATCCGGTTAATACTATTGGAGATTCGGCTCCTACAGAACCACCGAAACCAATTGTCAGAGCTGAGGCCAATACGCTTGTAATGCAGTTGTGACGACGAATGTGCCCTTGGCGACGTGATATGGCGTAGAGAATTTTGGTAACACCATGTCCGATATCATCGCGGACTATGTATTTTATAAAAATGGCAGTGAGAAAAATACCGATAACCGGATAAACAAGAAACAGCCAGTTTGAACTTGTCACATCGAATTGGGACGTCAGTAGAATCTCTATCTTGTGAATGAGCCACTTCAGAAGTTGTGCGGCTAAGGCTGCTCCAACACCAACTATGAAACTAAGAAGCAAGATGAACTGCCGCGGGCTGAGGGCTTGTGATAAATAAGATACAAACATTGAAAACGTTTTGCCCTCAGCAGATAGTCCGTCTTTATCTTGTATTTGTTCTAGTCCCATAAGTAATGGATTTGGCGTGTTGTTAATGAATTCCAATTGTTCGTGAACACGGAATTTTGCGGGATAAAATGTAACTCAATCTATTCGCGTATGATTTTTATAAGGCTTCCTTCACTTAATTTTATTATACTGGAAGCACATCGTATCTCCTTTTCCTGCTGGCGTGATGTACATATATAATCAACGGCTTGTTTCACATTTTCTGAGATATCGTTGAAATATTGGGGCGAAGGTTTACCGCTGATGTTGGCGGATGTTGAGACTATAGCCCGTTTCATACGCATGCAAAGTTCGCGGCTGAAAGTCTCACGTGTTACCCGAATGGCGACACTTCCGTCCTCTGCTATCAGATTGGCGGCAAGATTGCGGCCGTGATCGTAAATGATTGTCAGAGGTTTCTCTGTGCATTCTATTAAATCCCAGGCAACATCAGGGACATCTTTCACATAAAAGGGAATTTTAGCTTCACTGTCAACTAAGGTAATGAGAGCTTTGGAATCCGCCCTTTGTTTAATTTCAAAAATACGGCGTACTGCTGTTTCGTTTGTGGCATCGCATCCAATACCCCAGATCGTGTCCGTAGGGTATAGAATAATCCCACCTTGGTTCATAACTTCTACTGCCTGTTTGATATCTTCACGATATTGACGCAAAAGAGAAAGTTCTTTATCTGAAATACGTTGGAACTTTTCTGCCATGATTGGTATCTTATTATTGTTGGGCTATGGTCTTCTCAAAAGCAATGCGTGTACCACCTTTGGGGTAATGAATGTTTCCGCAGCGGGTAAACTTTAGTCGGGCAAGTAGGCGCAGCATGTGCCCATTGTCATGATTAGTGTCTATTCTTATACTGGCAATGCCATTTTTAACAGCCATTTGTTCTACTTCCAACATGAAGTGCGTGCCTATTCCTTTATTCCTGACTTCATCTGCTACCGCGAGTCGGTGTACTACGATATATGGTGTTGCAATGCTGAGCCATTGACATTCCTGATTGTTGTATGCCGGCTCTTTTCCGATAATTACAGCGCCATAAGCTATCGGCAATCCGTTTTCCTGACAAAGTACATATCCATGTTTTGAACTGACATCTTCTTGCAAGTCGGTTAATGCCGGATAATATTCATTCCATTGCTGTTTGCCTTCACGCAGCATTTGTTGCTTTGCTTGTTCTATAATGTCATGAATACGGGGTAAATCCTCAGGAAACGCTTTGCGCCATGAAAACTGAGAAATTTTCATTTAGAATTCACTTGTAAAGTGAAACTTGATGTGCTCAAAGTCCTGTTGCGCCATTTGCAGTACATAACCGCTGTCTGCCAGAAAAACATCGCGTCCCTCACGGTCTTTGGCCATGTACTGGTATTTGCGCTTTTTGAAATTCTCTAATTCCACAGAATTGTCGCTTTCTATCCAACATGCTTTGTAGAGGTTTAACGGTTCCCAACGGCATTTGGCATTGTATTCGTTTTCCAAACGATATTGGATAACTTCAAATTGTAATTGGCCTACTGTTCCGATGATTTTTCTTCCGTTAAACTGGTTGACAAACAACTGGGCTACACCTTCGTCCATGAGTTGCTCTATACCCTTGTTGAGTTGTTTGGTTTTCATCGGGTCTGCATTTTCGATGTATTTGAACATTTCAGGTGAGAATGAGGGCAGTCCTTTAAAATGCAGTATTTCTCCTTCGGTCAGTGTGTCGCCTATTTTGAATATTCCGTTGTCCGGCAAGCCTACGATATCGCCCGGCCATGCCTCGTCTATGGTACTCTTCCGTTGTGCCATGAATTGTGTGGGAGAGGAAAAACGTACGGTCTTTCCGTTTCTAACATGCAAGTAGGGGGCGTTACGTTGGAATTTTCCGGAGCAGACTTTGCAGAATGCGATGCACGACCGGTGGTTGGGGTCTATGTTAGCGGTTATTTTGAAAATAAAGCCTGTGAATTTTTGTTCATCGGGAGTAACCTCGCGTTCTTCTGCCTGTGTGGGGCGTGGATTGGGGGCTATTTTAACAAAGCAGTCCAGCAGTTCTTTTACGCCGAAGTTGTTGAGGGCAGATCCGAAAAATACCGGTGCGACATCTGCAGCCAGATAGTCTTCTGTGTTGAATTCCGGATATACGCCTTCGACCAGTTCCAGATCTTCGCGTAACTTGGTGGCATCAGCTTCTCCCACATGGTGTTCCAGGTCGGAACTGTTGATGTCGACAGCCACTTTTTCCGTTACTTTTTGTTTGTCAGCGGTGAAGAGGTTCAGTTGCTGCTCATAAATATTATAGACGCCTTTGAGGCGCATGCCCTGATTGATTGGCCATGAAAGCGGGCGTACTTTAATTTGAAGTTCTTCCTCAACTTCGTCAAGCAAGTCGAAAGGATCTTTTCCTTCGCGGTCCATTTTGTTGATGAAGATGATCACCGGAGTTTTGCGCATACGGCAGACAGTCATAAGCTTGCGGGTTTGCATTTCCACACCTTTTGCACTGTCTACTACAATAATGGCAGAATCTACGGCAGTAAGTGTACGGAAAGTATCTTCTGCAAAATCCTGGTGGCCCGGAGTGTCGAGAATATTGACTTTATAGCCTTCATAGTCAAATTCCATGACTGAGGTCGTAACGGAAATACCACGTTGTTTTTCTATTTCCATCCAGTCCGATGTTGCCGTCTTTTTAATTTTATTGCTCTTTACCGCACCGGCTACTTGAATTTGTCCGCCGAAAAGAAGCAACTTTTCAGTCAGAGTAGTCTTACCGGCATCGGGATGGGAAATGATGGCAAATGTTCTTCTTCGTTCTATTTCAGGATTCATACGAGTTGTTGTCTATCTTCTTCTGTTGTTTTTTGTAATGTGTATAGTATGTCGGCATCGATGACGGCGCTTGGCCCAATTGCCAGAGGAGACGTTTTTGGGGCTGTTCCGAAAATGATGCTCCGAAGCATGCCTGCGACAACCTTATTGCGATGCACGTTCTTTAGCCCGCTATCCGACTTTCTCCTCCGTTTTTATCATAATTCTTTAAGGCAATCTTTCAAACTGTCTTCCCACCAGGGAATGTCGCAATCATAAACGGATTTGATTTTAGTCTTGTCTAAAACCGAGAAATGGGGGCGTGCGGCCGGAACGGGATACTCTTCAGTGTGAATCGGCCGTACGCGGCAGTTTTCTATACCGGCCAGGTGATGGATGGCTTTGGTGAAATCATACCACGAACAGGCGCCTTCGTTTGTGTAGTGATAAACGCCTGGGACGATGCCTTGTTCTATAGCCGTTATTATTGTTTGTGCCAGGTCGCGGGCATAAGTCGGTGAGCCTATTTGGTCGAACACCACTCCGAGTTCTTCACGTTCGCGTCCGAGCCGGAGCATGGTTTTAACAAAATTATTGCCAAAAGAAGAGTAAAGCCAGGCTGTCCGGATAACCATAGAACCGGCACACTGACGGATAACACTCTCTTCGCCGGCCAGTTTTGTGCGGCCGTATACCGTTTGCGGATTGGTAGAGTCGTCTTCTTTGTAAGGTTTGCATGAATAGCCGTCAAATACGTAGTCCGTCGAAACCTGTATGATAGTTCCGCCAACCTCGCTGGCGGCTTCTGCCAAATATCCGGGAGCTGTCTGATTGAGAAGTTCGCATAGTTCTGGTTGGCTTTCCGCCTTGTCTACGGCCGTAAAGGCAGCGCAGTTGACGATGAGCTCCGTATTATTGTCCTTAACGAAGTTGCATACAGCTTCACGGTCGGTGATGTCCAGTTGGTTTACGTCCGTAAAAAAGAAACGGCAGGTGTTTTCATATTTTGGGGCGAGGCGCTGGAGTTCATTACCCAATTGTCCGTTACAACCGGTTACAAGAATATTTTTCATTAGACTGATTTTTATGACTGGTGGCAGAGAATAAAGATGCTTTTTCAGTGGATGGCACAGAGATTGTGACCATCAGGTACCAACCGGTCGTGTGGTATTTTCATTTCTCAGAATTCTATAGGAGTGTCTTTGTCTTTGAAATAGTAATCTGATAGTTGCCCCAACATGGCAGAAACATCTGCTGCGGCTTTTGCCGTGGCTTCCGAAATTTCTTTCTTTTGCAGGCGCAGCATCATGACACCGTACAGAACATCGAAGCAGGTTTGCAGTTCCGGTTCCTGTTCATGTCCACCCTTTCCCCTGAGTTCCACAATATAGGGAAGTACCTTATAGTACATTTCTCGGTAGTAAGGGAATTTATCGGAATTCAGGAGTCGGGCATGAAGTTCGCCTAAATCCATCAGGATATTCTTGCAGATTTGCAGATGTCCTTTTCCGGCTACACCTTCCGACCGCATCATGTCGCACAAGTCGGCATACCATTTCCGGGTCTCTTGTGCAATGGCTCCGTCCAGTTTGAATTGTGACAGATAGTTCTCGTTCAGTCGGTCAAAGTCGCAACTGTAGGCGCGGATGATGTCTTCCACCTGCCAGAGATACAACAAGAATTCCGCCCTGTTTTTCTTTTTGAGTTGGTTTGCAATAATCATGGTGTTGAAGTGAACCCTGTTCTAACACAAAAGTCGGCCTTAGCCGACGAATGATATGTTACATATAGTCATCAGAGCGTAAATCAGTGCAAAGAACAAAACCAAGATGCCCACAATGCGGTTGAGCCTCTGTACGCCCTTGTCTCCGAAGTTATTGCTCATTTTGTTAATGACGTAAGTCAGTCCTAGCCACCAAAGCATGGCGCCTCCTACGATGGAGGCATATCCTGCGGTCATTTCCACAGGGTCGCCCGCGCCGGCAAAAGGGGCAAGCATATTGAACAGCGCCAGAAAAAGAAAAATGATGGCGGGGTTGCAGAGAGTAATGAAAAAAGAAGTGACGAAATTGCGTAGCAATGAGCCTTTTGTACCCGATTCCGGATGTTTTTTCACGCGTGGCCCCGTTCGGTACATATATACGCCAAATGCTGCCAGCATAATGCTGCCGGCTATCTTTACCCAGAAAACATTACCTTCTTCCGTCAAGGGGGAGATAAGTGCCAGACCATAGCCTGTCAGCAGTGCATACAGAAGGTCGCTTATGGCAGCGCCGGCCCCTGTAACCAGGCCGTAAAGACGTCCTTTCTTAACTGTACGCCGGATGCAGAGAATACCTACCGGTCCCATGGGCGCTGAAGCCACAATGCCGATTATGATGCCTTTCAGGATGAATATGAGAATTTCGCCTACGTATTCCATTTAGCCGCAAAATTCGTAATTTTTTGTGAGAAAAAGAAATTTTTCGCTATCCTTTTTCCTCCGTTAATGAGTTTGAGGCGGTCTCTTTTTGAGGAATTAGTGTAAAAAAAGTGTATCAGAATACATGAGTTTGATTTTTATATGTAATTTTGTTGGGTCATTATTTCTGAATAATCAAACATTACTTAAATCATAAAATAACAGAAACCATGGAATTAAGCAATAATTCAATCAACGAAAAGCCCTTTGTCATAGGGCTTGACATGGGTGGTACCAATTCGGTTTTCGGAATCGTTGACCAGCGCGGTACCATAAAGGCGCAGACTGCCATCAAAACTTCGGCTTATCCTGATGTTAAGGATTATGTGAAAGCGGCCGCTGAGGCTTTACAGCCCATTTTGGATCAGGTCGGCGGTATCTCTCAAATCAGAGGTATGGGTATCGGTGCCCCCGATGCCAATTTCTATACCGGCAATATTGAAGATGCGGCCAACCTGGTTTGGAAAGGTATGGTCCCTATCGCCCAGCTTTTTGAAGATGCTTTGGGCATTCCTGTGCGTGTGACAAACGATGCCAATGCCGCTGCCATGGGTGAGATGACCTATGGTGTGGCGCGCGGCATGAAGAATTTCATAATGATCACACTCGGCACAGGCGTAGGGTCCGGTATCGTGGTGGATGGAAAGGTGGTTTATGGTTCCGACGGCTTTGCCGGTGAACTGGGACACTTTGTTATTGACCATACATCGGCAGGCCGTTCTTGCGGCTGTGGGCGGAGCGGCTGCCTTGAAACCTATTGTTCGGCAACGGGAGTGGCCCGTACGGTGCGTGAGGTTCTTGAAAAATCATCGGAACCGTCTTTGTTGCGTGAACTGAATCCTGAGGATATCACCTCCTACGATGCTTTTGTGGCCGCAGAGAAAGGCGACAAGCTGGCTCTTGAGGTCTTTGAGCGTACCGGACGTCTGCTTGGTACGGCTTGTGCTGATTTTACCACATTCAGCACTCCTGAGGCGTTTGTGTTCTTCGGCGGGCTGACCAAGGCCGGCGAATATCTCATGGCACCTCTGCGAGAGGCTTATGAGGCTAATGTGTTGCGCAACTTCAAGGGGCATACCAAACTCCTGATCTCTTCTCTCAATGGCAGCGAAGCAGCTGTGCTCGGCGCCAGTGCTTTGGGTTGGGAGGAATAAGCGGACTGTAGCCGGCAAGGATGCCGGCTGGCCGTTGGCCTGAATGAGAATAATGGCATGATAATGTTGCCGCCTGTCAGGATTGATTCTGAAAATCCGTCAGGCGGCAACATGTTGTTGGGGGTATGGATGACCCAACGGGTTTCTTGTGAAGGCGGAAAACGTGTTTTAGTAAGTGTTTCCTGTATGTCGCGCTGGGCTTTTTCGGTCGTTTGCTACAGGCGGATGGCGTTTCCGGGAGATATTGGCCGGAAGTTTAGCTTTAACATTTTTAACTTTCCGTTACATTCTCAAGTGTTAAAGTATAGGTTGTATCGGTTGTCGTGTGAAAAGTCCGTATCGGAATTTCAACTCGAATACTTGGAATTTTAATTCCGATACGGGGATTTTGATGGGAAAATACGGCTGAAATCTCTGTAAATACGCTTGAAAAACATTGAAAAAGCGGAACTTCCTTATGGAAAGTCCCGCTCCGCTGTTGCAAATATACGACATTTGGCGAGCAAAAGCAAATAGTGTTAAAATGCGCTGTTGGGAAAACTGACGGTGATCGGAACCGGAAATAGGAAAAGGTCTTTGTCTGCCGGGACGTGGGATGGCGTTTAATTTAACTGAACAAAAATTAAACTCGTTATGTAATGTTTACTATCCAAAACTTTTGTGTAAGTTTGCAACTGATATGGTTGCGGACCACATTAGGTGAATGTCCGGACCGTTTAGCAGGAATAACCTTTCAGAATTGTGCGGGAACTGGTTGTGAAAATCCTTTCGGACAATTTCAGGGAGGGTTTTGTCGAGCACTTTTATGAGAAAAATATTTGTCGTTATAATCTGGAGCTTTTTCGGGCTGGTGGTGCTTTTGGTCACACTCGGCTTTTATGGTATTCACGAAGGTTGGATTGGTTATATGCCTCCGCTCGATGAGTTGCAAAGCCCCATCAGCCGGTATGCCTCTCAAGTTTATACGGCCGATGGTAAAGTGATGGGAACGTGGTCACGCAATGAAAACCGGGTGTTTGTTGATTACGACAGTATTTCGCCCGACATGTTTGATGCGCTCATCGCTACGGAAGATGTCCGTTTCTATGAGCATTCGGGCATTGATGTCCGCGCTTTGGGGCGGGCTGTTGTCAAGCGCGGGCTTTTGCGCCATCAAGAAGCCGGCGGCGGCAGCACCATCACGCAGCAGTTGGCCAAGCAGCTTTATTCCTCTGCTGCGGAAAGCACAACCCAGCGCCTGTTGCAGAAGCCCATTGAATGGGTGATAGCCGTTGAGTTGGAGCGCTTTTATACCAAAGAGGAGATCATGACGCTTTATTTGAATTATTTTGATTTTCTGCATAACGCCGTGGGCATAAAAACGGCGGCTCAGGTGTATTTCAGCAAGCATCCTAAGGACTTGACGATTAACGAATGCGCCACTTTGGTGGGAATGTGCAAGAATCCGTCTTATTATAATCCCGTGCGCGAACCTGAACGGTGTCGCAAACGGCGCAACGTGGTATTGCAGCAGATGGTTAAGGCCGGTTATCTGACACAGGCCGGTTGTGACAGCCTGAGCGCGCAACCTTTGGAACTGAAGTTTAGGCGCGTGGACCATAAGAATGGCGAGGGTACTTATTTGCGCGAGTATTTGAGGCGGATCATGATGGCCAAGAAACCTGACAGGAAGAATTATAGGGAATGGCAGTCGGCACAATTCTATTCTGACTCCCTGTCGTGGGAAAACGATCCGCTTTATGGCTGGTGTAACAAGAATCTGAAGAAAGACGGTACTCCTTATGATATCTATACCGATGGACTGAAGGTCTATACAACCATCGACTCGCGTATGCAACGCTATGCCGAGGAAGCTATGCGCGGCCACGTGGGCCTTTATTTGCAGAAACAGTTTGAGAAGCAGAAAGGCTCTTCCCGTAACTTCCCTTATGCCGGAAACTTGAAAGCGGCCGATGTTGACCGTCTGCTCAGGAAATCCATGCGCCAAAGCGATCGCTATCGGGCAATGAAGCAGGCTGGAGCCTCTGAAAAAGAAATCGAGCGGGCCTTTAACACTCCCGTACCGATGACTGTCTTTACCTATCAGGGCGAGAGGGACACTGAAATGACACCGATGGACTCTATCCGCTATTATAAATCGTTTTTGCGCTCGGGATTGGTGTCGGTCGATCCCTCCAATGGTCATGTAAAGGCTTATGTGGGGGGGCTGGATTATACGCACTTCCAGTATGATATGGCTTTGGTCGGACGCAGGCAGGTAGGTTCAACCATGAAACCTTTTGTCTATACGATGGCAATGGAGGACGGCTATTCGCCCAACTCGACCATACTTAATGAACAGCGCAGCTATGGCGGATGGACGCCGCGTAACGGCAGTCGGGCACGCTATGGCGAGCATGTCACCCTCAAATGGGGATTGAGCCAGTCCAATAACTGGGTTACGGCCGGACTGATGTATCAGATTGACCCCACTGGCACACGCCTCACCGATTATTTGCATGAATTCGGAGTGGCCAATAACCAGATAATGCCTTCGATGGCGCTTTGCCTGGGAACCTGTGAGATTACGGTGGGCGAAATGGCCAGCGCTTATACGGCCTTTGTCAATAAAGGCATTCGTTGTGCTCCTTTGCTGGTAACGCGTATTGAAGACAGCCACGGCAATGTCATCACGGAGTTTGCCCCGCGGATGAATGAGGTTGTCAGCGAGCAAACCTCCTATAAAATGTTGGATATGATGATGGGAGTTATTGACTCAGGTACAGGCGGGCGCTTGCGCTATAAATATAACCTGCGCGGACAGATAGCCGGTAAAACCGGTACGACCAATGACAATTCCGACGGATGGTTCGTAGGATGTGTCCCCCGGCTCATCACTGCCTGCTGGGTGGGAGGCGAAGAACGCAGCATTCATTTTAACTCCACGTCAATGGGGCAGGGGGCAGCATCGGCATTGCCCATTTGGGCCTATTATATGAAGAAGGTCTACAAAGACAGGGCCTTGGGATATTCCGAAGACGAAAAATTTTACATACCCAAGATAGAAGAGTCGGATTTGCCAGACTTGGATGATGACGGTAATCAGGATTTGCATGAGGAGCCGGACACTCCTAAGGATGCCGAGCAGTATTTTGAATAGACTGTGGCAAAACGCAATGTGCCGTTTACGACAGGTGTATTTTGATTTCTGCGTATGGGCGTAAAACGTCTCCCTTGAATTATAAACGCTATTTTAATGTTGAATATGAATTTTTTGGCAATCATACCCTCCCGGTATGCTTCAACGAGATTTCCGGGAAAACCTTTGGCACTACTTGGAGGTAAACCTATAGTACAGCATGTTTATGAACGTGTACGCCGGGTCTTTACCGACTTATGCGTGGCTACCGATGATGAGCGTATTTTTAATGCCGTAAAAGATTTTGGCGGTAATGTCGTTATGACAAGCGACAAGCATAAGAGTGGAACAGACCGCTGTTGTGAGGTCATAGATAAGCTCGAGGTGCAACCCGATGTCGTGGTTAATGTACAGGGAGATGAGCCTTTTATCGCAGCATCTCAACTTGAAAGTGTCATGAAATGCTTTGATGATGAGGCTACACAGATAGCCACACTTGTCAAGCCTTACTCCGAGGCTGACGGATGGGAGGCTTTGAATAACCCGAATAGTCCCAAGGTGGTTGTCGATGAGAACGACAATGCTTTGTATTTTAGCCGTTCCGTTATTCCCTTCTTAAGGAATGTTCCTTGTGAAAAGTGGCTCGCCCACCATACTTATTACAAACATATTGGACTTTATGCCTATCGCACCAGCGTGTTGCACGATATATGTGCGATGCCGCAAGGACAGTTGGAAATAGCCGAATCGCTGGAACAGTTGCGTTGGCTCCAAGCCGGATTGCGTATAAAAGTAGGTTACACCGAAGTGGACACAATAGGAATTGACACTCCTGAAGATTTGCTGCGTGCTGAGAATTTTATAAACCGGCGCAGCTGACGATCACCATTATCTTTAATTAAAACTCTCCATGAAACATAGACTATTTTCTCTTCTTGCTTTTTTTGTACTGGCCTCTGTGGGAGTAGCCCAGAAAATACAAGTGGGTTCTTATACCTTTAAAGACGGATCGGTTTATACCGGTGATTTGTTTAACGGTAAACCCAACGGGGTGGGACGTACCCAATTTAAAAACGGCGATGTTTATGAAGGCGACTATGTGAAGGGAAAACGCGATGGGGCGGGTATTTATACATTTGCCGATGGTGAACGCTATGACGGGCAATGGTATCAGGATCAGCAGCATGGACGCGGTACCTTCTATTCGCTCAACAATAACCGCTATGAAGGATTATGGTACCGCGATTTTAAGGAAGGCATTGGTACCATGTATTATTATAATGGCGATAAGTATGAAGGAAACTGGAAAGAGGATGTGCGAAATGGTCAGGGTACTTATACTTACAAAAACGGAGCTTATTATAAGGGTGAATGGCAGGATGATAAAAAACATGGCCGGGGTATCTTTGATTGGAATGACGGTTCTAAGTACGATGGCATGTGGAGTAATAATCTGCGTAATGGCAAAGGTGTGTACTTTTATCCTGATGGAGATTATTATAGCGGTGATTGGAAAAATGATGTTCAGGAAGGCCGCGGCATCTATAAATTCCGCAACGGCGATGTTTATGAAGGCGCTTATCTGAAAGGTGAGCGTACTGGCGAAGGAGTTTTTACTTTTGCCAATGGTGATATTTATAAAGGACATTTTGTAGCTGGCGAGCAGAGTGGGCAGGGAACTTTTATCTGGAAAGGAACGGCTTCTTATACCGGTCAGTGGAGTCATAACAAGCGTAATGGCTTTGGCAAGTATAAGTGGAAGAATGGCGATGAATATGAAGGGAATTGGAAAGATAATCAAATGGATGGTGAAGGTGTCTGGCGCCGTGCCAATGGTGAGAAATACCGGGGAGGCTTTAAGGCTGGCATAAAGCATGGCCGGGCCCAGGAAGTAGCTGCAGACGGCAGTCGTTTCGAGGGACATTATAAGGATGGTGTCCGAGACGGGGCTTTTACTGAATATGATAAAAACGGCAATGTGGTTCGCAAAGGTGTTTACAAAGATGGACGAGTGCAATGATTCTCTTCTTTTCGTAGCAGCTACGGCTTAATGGCCTTTTTTGTCCTGAATCCGTATTGAAAATATTTTTCAGACTGTAAAAAGTAATATATACACCCATCGGGAAGATTGACTTTTACCGGTTTCTTCTTCCCATAAAACTTAAATCATTATGAAGACCGCAGCAAAACGTCAACCCAAGAAGCGTGACATGCGCTTGAAGATCGTTAAGAATGATCCCTGGCTCGAGCCTTTTAACGATGCCATAAAAGGACGTCATGACCATGTATTGCATAAACTGAACGAACTGACTGGGGGAAAGATCACCTTGTCGGAGTTTGCTGGCGGCTATCTTTATTTCGGTCTTCACAAGACACCCCGTCAATGGATTTTCCGTGAATGGGCACCTAATGCTACAAAAATTTATCTCATTGGCGATTTTAATAATTGGCAGGAAGATGAAGCCTATCGCCTTAAACCTGTTGGTGACAGTGGTAATTGGGAAATAAAATTGCCTTCCAAGGCGATGTGCCATAAAGACCTTTATAAAATGAAGGTTTATTGGGATGGCGGAGAAGGGGAGCGTATTCCAGCTTGGTGCCGGCGTGTGGTACAGGATGATGTGACTAAAATATTCAGCGCACAGGTGTGGGAGCCGGAGGAGCCCTATATCTTCAAGAAGAAAAATTTCCGGCCGAAGCGTGACCCATTGCTCATTTACGAATGCCATATAGGCATGGCACAGGATGCTGAGAAAGTCGGTACTTATAATGAGTTCCGTGAGAAGGTACTTCCCCGTATAATTAAGGAAGGTTATAATTGTTTGCAGATTATGGCCCTTCAGGAACATCCCTATTATGGAAGTTTCGGGTATCATGTGAGCAGTTTCTTCGCAGCCTCCAGCCGGTTCGGTACGCCCGAAGACCTCAAGCGACTTGTTGATGAAGCCCATCAGAACGGCATTGCGGTCATCATGGATTTGGTTCAAAGTCATGCTGTCAAGAATGAAGTGGAAGGGCTGGGCAATCTGGCCGGTGACCCCAATCAGTTCTTTTACCCCGGAGCCCGTCACGAACATCCGGCGTGGGACAGCCTTTGTTTTGACTATGGAAAGAATGAGGTCATACATTTTCTTCTTTCAAACTGTAAATATTGGTTGACAGAATTTCAGCTTGACGGATTCCGTTTTGATGGTGTCACTTCCATGCTCTATTACAGCCATGGCCTGGGAGAGGCTTTTGGCGGGTATGGAGATTATTTCAACGGTCATCAGGACGATAATGCCATTTGCTATCTCACTTTGGCCAATTTGCTCATCCATGAGGTCAATCCCCGCGCCATTACCATTGCCGAGGAAGTGAGCGGTATGCCCGGCTTGGCCGCATCTTTTAAAGACGGCGGCTATGGCTTTGATTATCGCATGGCTATGAACATTCCCGATTATTGGATAAAAACCATCAAAGAGTGTCGCGATGAAGACTGGAAGCCCAGCAGTATTTTCTGGGAACTGACCAACCGTCGTGCCGATGAACGTAACATATCCTATTGCGAGAGTCACGATCAGGCTCTGGTCGGCGATAAGACCATCATTTTCCGTCTTATTGATGCCGATATGTACTGGCATTTCCGTAAGGGCGACCAGAATTATACCGCAGACCGCGGCATCGCCTTACACAAGATGATACGTCTAGCAACGGCTTCGACCATCAATGGCGGTTATTTGAATTTTATGGGCAATGAGTTCGGCCATCCCGAGTGGATAGATTTTCCTCGTGAGGGCAACGGCTGGAGCCATAAGTATGCCCGGCGCCAGTGGAACCTTGTAGACAATCAGGATTTGTGCTATCATTATTTGGGTGATTTCGACCGTGACATGTTGAGAGTGCTCAAGAGCGTGAAAGCTATTGAAAAGCTTCCTGTGCAGGAAATATGGCATAACGATGGCGATCAGGTTCTGGCCTACAGCCGTGGAGCCTTGATTTTTGTATTCAATTTCAGTCCTACGCGCAGTTTTACCGATTATGGATTCATGGTTCCGGAGGGTAAATACGTTACGGTACTTAATACCGATGCAGTTAACTATGGCGGTAACGGTTTTGTAGATGACAGCATTGCGCATTTTACCAATTTCGATCCGGTGCTTAAACCGGATGCGAAAGGATGGCTGAAGCTTTACATTCCGGCCCGTTCAGCATTGGTTTTGCGGCGTGAAGATCAACAGGATTGAAAATTTATAAATAATGATGACTCAATAGATTTTAGCAACGGTTATCAGGACTGTTTCAGAAGAGTCCGGAAACCGTTGCTATGAGGATTTTTATAAACCATTGATAATCTGTGTAAAACAGAATAATAAAATAAGACAACAGGTATGCAGAAAAAGTGGCAATTCTTGTTTTCTCTGGCCTTTGGGGCCATCTGGATGTTGTGTCTTTATTTTACGTTTGACGCCACATTGTCATTGACGCAACTTCATTTGTCTGATGGCGTGACAGCCTATTCCCCCTTGGTTGGTTCATTGGTGCTCACTGGCCTGCTGCTGCTCCTACAGCGTTTGGTACAGCGCTTCACTCGTTTCCGCCAGTCTTGTTTTTTGCTCACTTTTTTTCCTTCAACAGCAGTCCTTGTGCTGCTCACTTCCTTTGTCTCAGGTGTATCCTTGTTTGCCGTCATAGTCACGTCCGTGCTTGCATTTGCCTGGTGTGTGATGGCTGTCATGGAATCGTTTCGTCATGAAAATGTTGTGGTGCGGCCTTTGAAGGCTGCATCGTGGTTTTGGCAAATTCTCCTGTTTTTCCTGCTTGTATTTTATATGGGAGCGATGGGCAATAGTAAGGATGTATACCGTTATGAAGTTCAGACAGCTCGCCTGCTCCGCGCCGGACATTACCATGAAGCTTTGGAAGTGGGAAAAACATCTTTGGCTACCACGCAGTATCTCACGGCGATGCGTGCTTATGCCATGGGAAAAATCGCAAAAAGTTTGGGAGACCAATTGTTTCATTTTCCTTTGCCGGAAAACAGCGGTAGCCGTTCGTTGCTGTTGTTGCCGTCAGACAGTTTGTCCTTACTCTTTTCGTCCGACAGTCTCTACCGTTTGCTCGGTGTTCCCCCGTATGATGGCAAGCAGTCTCCGACCGATTATTTGGCTGTAGCGGCCAAACGGCATTCAGATGGGGCTGCAGGAGACTACTATCTTTGTGCCCTGCTGCTGGATAAGCAATTGGAACGTTTTGCCACAGAACTGCAGCAGTTCTATGTCATTTCCGACACCGCGGCTTTGCCTGCCCATTATGCCGAAGCACTTATACTTTATAACCGCATCCATCCCAATCCTTCAGTCATTTATGAGAATGCCAATATAACGGCGAATTATTTGGACTTCAAGGAAAAAGGCCGCTCAATATCTCGGAGGGAACAACGCAGCAATCTTCTGAGGCGTGAATATGGAGATACTTATTGGTGGTATTATTTTTATCATGGCCAATAATGTGTTTTGTTGAAGTATAAGACATGCCGGAATATGCTGTGGCCCGATAACGTGATTTATGCAGGCATAGCAGGGGGAAGATATCGGTATAGGACCAGTTTTGACTGCTCCGGACAGTTTTTCTTATTGCTCTGTGTCACCATTTTCCGGAAGAGCAGATTAATGGTCCTACGGAGGCAAAAATCCTGAAAGAGGAATTTTAACACTATTTGCTTTTGTGTAGAAAATGTTGTATATTTGTATAGCGGAGCGGGACTTTCCATTAGGAAGTCCCGCTCTTTTAGTGTTTTCAGGCCATATTACAGCCGTTTTCCATCTTGTTTTTCCTGAAAAATCTCCGTATTGCAATTTAAATTCCAAGTATTCGAGTTGAAATTCCGATACGGATTTTTTTCACAGTATAGTTTCAAACCTATTTTTTAGCGCCTCTAAGTGTTGTCGGAAGTTAAAAATGTTAAAGTCCTAACGTCATAACCGCTGCTGTCGGTATAAAGAAAGTTCGAGATGTTTCACTTCCTCTTGTTATCCCATAGGTGTCTGAATGCCATGGCAGGATGTCGGAAAATCATGCGGGGACCGGCATAGCGCATTACAAGGCGGATTTTTTTGCGCATGTCGGGTCTGTAGCAGTGGACGGGACAGTGCTGGCAAGTCTGCTTACCGCTTCCGAAGCGGCAGTTCATCAGTCGTTTTTCTGCGTATTCCGCCACTTGCCGGCATTCGGGGCAAAGGCCATTGTCTGCAGAAAAAGACAAGCGATGATATGCCCGACAATAAAGGCTTATCATCGCTTGGACAGTCCGTATTTCTCTGCCTATGCGGGGCGGCAGAGGGGAGTTGGAAATCACTCTGTCACCTCCTCTTCCACCTCTACCGTGCGCGTCACTTTTCGCACAGCTCCAGTGGCTTTAGCCGCTCCCAGGAAAATCGCATCTTTCCGGTCAATAGTAAAACGGCGGAATTTTCCAGGTATGCGTAAGAGTTTTGTGCCCGCCTTGTTAAGGGCTTCTTTGTCCGTAATCCATTGCTCCGCACGGTAAGTCTGTGCCTGGGAGATGTCATCGTACAAGTAACGTATGTTACGCATCTCCACATCGAAACCACTGTCTCTGATTTGGAATATAAGCTGGTAGTAAAACCGCACTCGGTCCATGCTCCATGCCTTGCGCTTGAAGTAGAGGTATTCCTCAATGTTCGCGGCAATGGTACCTGTACCTGCATCGCTCTCGGTGATGCGTGCCTGAGGCAGGTGGTCTGCTCCTTCCACGATGTCCTTTTGAGTATATTGGAGTAGGGCCGCATAAATGTCGGCCTGTGACTTTCCTTTCACCTCGTAATGCTTTTTGAAGTAAACGAAGCCGGCCTCGTTCACAGGTACTGCGCCTGCCAGATACTTTGACGTTTTGTCTTCTTGTTGGGCCATGCAGCCTAACGGCATAATGGCCAGTAATAGCAAGATCAATTTTTTCATGTCGGTTCGGATTTAGAATTTGTTATGCTTTAGTTTTGCAAAGATAAAAATAACTTTTGAATGGCAGCATGTTTGGCTTCCAATCAAAAGTTATTATTTATCCCGTTATGGTCAGTCCATAGGTAAGGCCGCCCCGTATTGCTTCAGCGGCCTTGCAAGAGATGGCTGTTAATGTATTCCTGTATGCGCTCCTTGTAGCTGTCGGAAATAGGAAGGCGCTTGTCTCCAAACACAATTTGACCGCGTTCCATAACACTGATCTTGTTCATGTTGACAATAAATGAACGGTGAATGCGTTGGAAGGTAGGGGTTGGCAAAAAACTTTCTACCGCACGCATCGCCGTGAGCGACAATACGGCTTTTCGTGTGCTTTCAAGATATATTTTGACATAATCCTTGAGTCCTTCCACATAGAGGATGTCATCAAAACGTATGCGAAGGATTTTGTAATCGCTTTTGATGAAAAAAGCATCGGTAGTGGCGGCAGGGATGGTGTCTTCCTTAGGTTGGGGGACGGCAATGCCAGTCCCGCGCGAGAACCACTCGGCTGCTTTGTGGGTAGCCGCCAGAAAATCCGTGTAACTGATAGGTTTCAGGAGATAATCGATAGCATTGACTTTATAGCCGTCTATGGCGTATTGGCTGAAAGCCGTAGTGAATACAATACGGGTTTCGGCATCCAGCATCTGGGCAAATTCCAAGCCGTTGAGTTCCGGCATTTGTATGTCGAGGAATAGAATGTTCACCGGGTGTTCGCGCAGGCCGCTCATGGCTTCCACGGCACTGGAGTAGCTGCCGCAATGCTGCAGCAATGGCGTTTTCTGTACATACGTCTCAAGGAGTTTGACAGCCAGAGGTTCGTCGTCGACAATGGCGCAAGTGAGTGTCATGATGGTACTTGTTATAAGGTTGGTTCAATGGTTATGGCAGATTTGTAAATTGTGTTGTCTTGCGGTGTGATGCCGTATACCCATGTATATCGGCCGGCATAAGTGTGTTCCAACCGTTTTCTTACTTGTTGCAGGCCTATGCCGCCGGGAGTTTTGTCATCGCTGCTTTTGGGGTGATTGCTGTTGGTGCAGATGAATTCTATTTTCCCCTTTGAGGTAGCCGTCAGGTCTATGTGGATGAAACTGGGTTTTGTCGGGTTTATACCATGTTTGAAGGCATTCTCTAATGTGGCGATGACATTTATGTTTGCATAACTTGATAAGTAATTAAGGATATGTGCATTAACTTTAATCATAACAACATAATTTTAGGGTTAAGAAAATAGTCATATTTTATATCAGACATTTTTTAATTCTACAATATGTTTAATTTACTATTCACAAACTTCTTGGATTTGCAAAGACATGAGCAAGCCTCATTCTCTGAGCAAAGACAAGCATATCTGCACAAACTACACGCAGATGGAATGGGCATTCGACATTTGCGAGGATTGGCTGGTCTGCTAATCGCAATTGATGAACTTCTTGCCCTTAGAGAAAGTGACACATTCGAGATTCCATTGGAATATATCGTCCAAAAGACATCTGAATGGGATTCGATGACACGTCAACAACGGTGTGATATGCGCGTGGAGGTTAATTTCCATTGTCGCTTTCTTGGTGCGTCCAAGAGATGGTTGACATATTTGGGAAGACTGGATCACCGCTATTATCCTGAGGATAATATAATCAGCAAGATTTTTCCAAGAGGATACTTTCGAGTTCGACACCTTGTCTCACCGATGTATATGGAACGGCTCGCATATCTGGAAGCTCAAGAACAACAGGGGGTTCCTTCAGTGACTTTGAGACGAATCGCACAATATCAACTGACAGCCATAGAGTTGCTTGATTTACCATCTACTTCTCTTGTAACCATGAGTGAAATACAAAACGCGGCAGCTATATGGCGAGATGTTGAGGATCCAAGTAAACGAAAAAAATCCGGCACCGATAATAGTTATCGGACGTTCATTCATGTCACAACTAATTGGCTTTCACATATGGGGCTACTTGCCCAGCCGGAGGAACATGACTTTCCCGAAAAAGACAAGATCATGTCATATCTCAACTGGCTTGTTGAATCCAAAGGATATTCTGTCCAGACCCATAGAAGCCGTCTGAGCATACTTCGTCATCTGATGAATTACCTTCAGGGCTCAAGCTTATTGCTTGCCGATGTTCAATCTACAGACATTGACAGTTATCTCAAAGAACGTCACGACAATGGGTGTAATCGACGCACTATCGCAGGGCTTGTATCCGTGCTACGTTGCTTCTTCCGATATGCGGCTGACAGACAATGGGTGAAAGACGATTTGTGGAAAACACTTTCCGCCCCCCGGCTGTACACGATGGAGCAACTACCGTCATACCTTCATTGGGATGATGTGAAAGTTATCTTGACTGAATCTGCGCAAAATCCGACGATCCAGGGCATAAGGAATCATGCAATTTTATCGCTTTTGGCAATGTATGGTTTGAGATCCAGTGAAATCACTGAACTGAGACTAAAGGACATTGACTGGCGGAATAGCGTCATCCATCTGCGTAGAGCAAAAGGATGCAGACCACAGGTAATGCCTCTGATAGATGAGGTTGCACAGCCACTTCTGAGATATATCCTTGAAGCTCGTCCAAAGTATCCGAAGCAGGAGTTTGTGTTCCTTACTACCCGAGCTCCCTTCCACGGCATATGTACATCAACAGTTTACCAAGTGGCAAGTAGATCTCTGGAAGGCAGGCAACTCAACATAAGGCATCATGGTCCTCACAGTTACCGACACAGTTGCGCAACGAGACTGGTCAATGAAGGACACTCTCTTAAAGAAGTCGCAGATGTGCTCGGACATGTGAAAATCGATACTACCGCCATCTACGCCAAAGTCAATTTCTCCAGACTAAGGGAAGTGTCGGATATGGACTGGAAGGAGGTGCTTGAGTTATGATGCTCAATAGTGCCATTGACAAATATGTCGAGTATAGACGTTCATTGGGAGAGTCGTTCAAAACCAATGCGAATCTTCTGAAACAGTTCTGCAATTATCTGGGGAAAGATATGAATCTGTTAGAGATAACCGAATCCATCACATCAGATTTTTTGCAATCAGGAGGCAACGAGATTACTCGAAAGTGGTTTACGCGTCACGCTGCTCTGTCTGGCTTCTTCCGGTGGTGCATGTCACGAGGGTATGTATCAAAAATACCCTTGACTATGGATAAGCCTAAGAAACCGCAGCGAATAACACCGTATATTTACTCAGATATCGAGCTCAAGAAGTTGTTCTCAGCTGCCATGACATATCAGAAACGGCCTTCTCTCACATATCCTGAATGCGTCAAAGCAATCCTTCAGTTGACATATGTGCTGGGGTTAAGAATCTCAGAGACCATGAGCCTTCGCATGAAAGATGTGGATCTGGCAAACTGTTGTATCACAATCCATGAATCCAAATTTTACACGTCAAGAACTGTCACTTTCAACGAGGAAGTAAAGAAACTGATTGAAAAGTTCTTTTCATGGAGAAAGGACAACTGCAAGATCTCTGATGAAGACACATCTCTATGGATTATGTGTAACGGCTCGTCAATGAGACTGAACTGCATAAACGGCATCTTCAAAAAGATACGTATAGAAGCAGGAATCAGCCGAAACGACAACACAAGGTATCAGCCACGTATCCACGATCTGCGCCATACGTTCGCTGTGAACCGATTAAGAAAGTGGTACCAAGATGGTAAGGATGTTCAGACTCTTTTGCCTGTGTTATCTACCTATCTGGGCCATAAACAAGTGAGTTACACAACTGTGTATCTTACCATGACTACCGGACTGCTCTCAGATGCGGCCAATCTATTCTTTGAATATGCAAACCCCAAAACAAATCAACATGAATGAAAAAACCATATATCTCAGTTATTGGGTGCGGCGTTATCTCACCGACTATATGCTGGCTGCCAAGAATCTGTCGCGTAATACGGTACGTAGCTACCGCGATACCTTCAGACTTCTTGTTGGCTACCTTCGAGATGTCTGTAATAAAAATCCAGACAAGCTCCACCTTCAGGAACTGACAATCAATGTCGTGTCAGACTTTCTTGACAATCAGCAGGAAACCCGTAACGTCTCAGTGGCTACTCGAAACCAAAGACTTGCCGCATTACAGGCCTTCGCAAAGTATGTATCCATGAACTCTCCGGAGCATATGGAATGGAGCCGAAACATACGCAATATCCCTAAGAAGAAAGCCCCTAAGAAAATGATAACGTATCTTGAAAAGTCTGAGATGGATGCTTTGCTATCTCTGCCCGACCAGAGATCCGCTCAGGGCAGACGCGACTACGCTCTTTTGATCTTCCTATACAATACAGGAGCGAGAGCCGAAGAAGCATCCGACCTGAACGTATCATCCGTGACGCTTGCCAAAAGCAAAAGTGAATCAACAATCCCCTTGGTAACCATTGTTGGGAAAGGAAACAAGACTCGCAGATGCCCCCTTTGGGACAATGTCTGTGCAATCCTTAAGACAATAATCAATGACAGAAAGCCAGATGAACCACTCTTCTTAAACCGCTACGGCCAACGTATAACCCGATTTGGAATATACGAAATGGTGAGTCGGTATGCTCAAAAACTGGAACTACAGTTCCCTTCCGTAAGGGACAAGAGAGTTAGCCCACATACGATCCGGCATACCACCGCAACACATCTTCTGCAAGCAGGAGTGGATATAAATACGATCCGTGCTTGGCTCGGACACGTATCTATAAACACAACGAACATCTATGCTGAAGTAAATTTGGAGATGAAAGCTAAAGCTCTCATGACCTGTGCTATCGATAGTTCCAATGGGAAGAAAATCTCATGGAAAACCGATGAAAATCTTCTCTCTTACTTGGATAGCCTATGATGAATCTCTGCCAGTGCCTCCAAAATAATGTTGTGAACAGCAAACTTACATGTCTGATTTACTCATCGTTGGAGGCACTGTTAAACATAAATGTCATCGCCACATTAGAGGACGTATGTTGTCCATTACATAAGTCCTCTACGAGTGATATGAAGATGAGCGGACCGACTTTAACGTCTGTGTCCTTTGGAAGTGAAATGTTTAGTTGCACGTCTACAATGTCGGTCAGTCTGATGCGCATCAGTGCGGTGTATGTTTTGAGGAAATCGGCTTCTTTCCGCAGGTCTACGAATGCCGACTGGTTTTCGTAAAGGACATATCTGAGCAGTTGGCTGAGTTCCTGTATGGCCTTTTGCGCCCGTTCGGCGTCAAAGGCTGTGAGTGCATAGATGTTGTTGAGTGTGTTGAGCAGGAAGTGCGGGTTTATTTGGTTCTTGATGTTTTGCAGTTCCGCTTCCTGACGTTCAAATTCCGCCTTTCGTCGTGCTGATTCCGCCTTGTGCCATTGCAGGCTGAGCCTGATGGTCAAGGCCACCAGAGCGATGAACATCAGCGATACGGCGTTGCGCACCTGCATGAAGGTAATGACAAAGGGGGATGGCTTTTTCAAATGCTTGGGGCTGTGGGATAGTCTGCGGAGCATTGTTTCGGATGGCGGAAGCAGTGCCTCGTAATAATCACGGCCGATGATCATCAGGATGACAATGGCCAGATTGATGACTATAAACCGATTGTGTTTTTTTCCGAGTGCGTATTTGGGTACTAGCCAGACGTAGTTGAGGTAGAAAATGACGCATGATGTTATCGGGAAATATAATTGTTGCAGATATCTTATCCAGTCAATGCTGTCTTTACCTAGCCGGAATACCAGTGGAGAGGCGAACACGTAAATCCAAATGCAGATGTGTATGATGATTTCTGTGTGGCGTTCTATCAGGGAGTTTTTCCCTGACGGTGTCATCTGACTTTGTTTTTTCATAAAAATAATTACCTTGAGAGTACTATACTGTTTCACTTCCGCCGAGCCGGTCTCGCGAAAAAGAGATTTTGCTGCGGGCGGTTCTATACGGGATGCAAAAATACGGGTTCGCCGGCAGATAAATTCTTTCCGAATATGTTTTTTAACAGGTCAATCGACTAATGAGATGATTTTATCGATAAATCAAATGTGGGCAGTGAGGCGTGTCTCCCTGTTTAAGGGATGGGTTGGTTAGACATGCCTTGCTGGAATAAATCATGCCCGGACAAGTGAGGAGGGATGGCTCATCACACTTGTCCGGACGTTGTCAATTGAAATGTGTATGTCGGAGACCGGTTTCACTTGTTTTTGTGGCGGTTGGCCCGTCGTGTGCGTATGTCGGCCTTCTTCTTTGCTGCTCCCGAACCATGTGCTCCGGTTATGTAGGCTTTTTTCTTTGCCTTGGTTTTTACTTTTCCAGCTTGTTGGGCCGGCGCTTTCAGCTTGCTTCCTTTGAAGACAATTCCTCCCGTCATTGCGCGGGATATTTCCTCAGTCGAGGCTTTTCGCATGGGCTGGATTCCTTCAGCAGCCTTGGGTTCGGCTGCGAGGTCGGAGGAGAAAACAGCGTCGTTGTCGGTCGTCATGGTTTTATATGGCGTTTGCGGGTGATGTGTTAATGGTGGAAAAGGCGGATGCCGGTGAAGGCCATCGCCATGCCGTATTTGTCGCAGGTTTCTATCACGTTGTCATCGCGTACGCTGCCGCCGGCTTGTGCCACAAACTCCACTCCGCTGTTGTGGGCCCGTTCAATGTTGTCGCCGAAGGGGAAGAATGCGTCCGAACCAAGACATACGCCGGTGTTTTGGGCTATCCAGGTTTTCTTTTCCTCCCGGGTCAGTACTTCGGGTTTTTCTGTGAAGAACTGTTGCCATGTTCCGTCAGCCAGCACCTCTTCGTAGTCTTCTGAAATGTAGATGTCAATGGTGTTGTCGCGGTCGGCGCGGCGGATATTCGCCACCCATGGCAAAGCCATTACTTTAGGGTGTTGGCGCAACCACCAGATGTCGGCTTTGTTGCCTGCCAGGCGGGTGCAGTGTATACGGCTTTGCTGTCCGGCACCGATGCCGATGGCCTGTCCGTCTTTGACGTAGCATACGGAGTTGCTCTGCGTGTATTTGAGTGTGATGAGAGCTATTTTCAAGTCGCGTCTGGCTTCTTCCGTGAAGTGCTTATTGGCTGTGGGGATGTTTTCAAACAAGTTGTCGCCGGTGAGGTCGATTTCGTTGCGGCCTTGTTCAAATGTCACACCGAACACCTGCTTGCTTTCTATGGGAGCGGGGCGGTAGTCGGGGTTGATTTTTATGATGTTGTAGGTACCTTTTCGTTTGGCCTGCAATATTTCGAGAGCTTCGGGAGTGAAGTCCGGGGCAATGACGCCATCGCTCACTTCGCGCTTGATCATCAGGGCCGTAGCCAGGTCGCAGGTGTCGGAGAGTGCGATGAAGTCGCCGTAGGACGACATACGGTCGGCACCGCGTGCCCGGGCGTAGGCGGTGGCGATAGGTGAGAGTGGCTCTTGGAGGTCATCCACGAAATAAATCTTACGCAGCGTGTCGCTCATAGGCAGTCCGATGGCGGCACCGGCCGGCGAGACGTGTTTGAACGAAGCGGCGGCGGCTACACCTGTGGCGGCTTTGAGTTCGCGCACCAGCTGCCAGCCGTTCAGGGCATCGAGGAAGTTGATGTAGCCCGGACGTCCGCCCAGTACCTCTATAGGTAATTCGCCCTCTTCCATGTAGATGCGTGAGGGTTTTTGGTTGGGGTTGCACCCATACTTTAAGGCCAATTCTTTCATGTTGTATATTGTGGGAGGTTGATGAATGTCAGTTTGTGCAGGCGGAATGAAAGACGGTAGAGAGCATTTTTCCGCCAACTGTTAAGAGGTGCAAAGTTACGAAATGTTTTGAGTTCGTAGCTCTTGTTTGAAAAGTTGTTGGAACAATAATGTGCCAAAACCGAAAAACATCATTTCAGAAAGGCCGTAGCGGTGATTTTTATTTTAACATATTTAACTTTTTGAAACACTTAGGAGTGTTAAAACATAGGTTGTAAGTAGTGGTGGCGGAAAAGTCCTTATTGGATTTTTAACACCAATACTTGGAATTTGAATTGCAATACGGGGATTTTTGAACAGAAATAGAACGGATTTCTGTACAAAAAGGCTTGAAAGATACAGAAAAAACGGGACTTTCCATTAGAAAGCCCCGCTCTGCTGTTACAAAGATAATATATTTTCAAGCCAAAAGCAAGAAATGTTAAAATGGTACGGATTGATATTTTACCTGCGTAAACCACATTAAAATCCTCTGCCGTTTTTGGCTAAATTTCCGGAATGACAAAGCCAAAAGTCGAACGGGCGCCATCTTCCAAACCGTTCTGTCCCTCTACGGGAATGACAAAGTTATGCGGTTTTCTCAGTGTGTCATCATTTCTTCTGCCAAACGTCTGAATGCACTACGTGCCGGTTTGCCGGTCTCGGTGAGAGGCAGATTGCCGACAGCAAAGATATGGCGGGGCACCTCATACCGTGTAAACAGTCTTCGGCAGAGGTCCTTTATTTCAGCGGCCTTTTCAGGGGCGCCTACATATAATAAGGTCAAAGCCTGACCGAGTAAATTGTCGGGAACGGCCGTTAAATGAAACGGAACATCCAGATGTAACGCCAGCCGCTGTTCCAATTCCTCTATCTGCAATTTAATGCCTCCGGAACACACCACATTGTCACTACGACCGACTATAGAAAAGGTTCCGTCTGAATGAATTTCAGCCAAATCATTGGTTTTTAGTTGATGCACTCCCAATTTAAGTACGTCAACAACCAAGCAGCCGTCTTCAGCCAGCTTCACTTTCACTCCTGGCAGCGGAGTATAGGTTGTCGCAGCTCCGGAACCGCTGAGACGCCGAAGGGCTATGTGTGAAAGCGTTTCGGTCATGCCGTAGGTGCTCCATACTTCATGAGGGAACCGGCGCAGCTTGTCCGCCAGTTCATCACTCACGGCGCCACCGCCTATGAGCAGATGTCTGACCTGACGCAAAAGGGCGGCCTCACGCGGCACTGTAAGTGTCTGCATGACCTGCATCGGTGTCATCGCCACAAAAACAGGCGCATGGTGCAGATGCTTGAAAGGGTGGGCGGAAGGGGCTACGGGCACAAGCCTGAGTCCTCTGACAAAGGCACGCACGGCTACCATTTTTCCGGCTATATACTGTATAGGCATGCACAATAAGGCATCGTTACCGGAAGAGAGTTTCAGAAAGTCGCACGTCATGCGGGCGCTTGCCGCCATGTGCTTTTTTTCAACCATGATAGCTTTAGGAACACCCGTCGAACCGGAAGTATGCACAGTGAGAGTCGGCTCGCCGTTATGCCAAAGATCGGAAAAGTTTTTGACTTCCTCTAAGAAGCGGCGTTGCCGCTCATCGGCATTCCACAGGCTGTCTCCTGAAATATGCAATGTTGTTTGTGGAAAATTCTCCACAAAAAGTTGTCCAGTTCCCAATCCTTGAGGCAAGGGTGGAACGGCGGCATTGCCTCCGCTTTCTTTCTCCATGAGTGCTGCTGTCCATTGGGCTATGGCATTTAATCCTACGTTACTCTCCAATGCACTGGTTACCCAATATGGAATATTTCTGAGACGGGCCTCCGCAATCCATTCCTCCGATCCGCTGAAGCCGCCATGCAATGAAGGCTTCAATATGATATACTGCGGATGGATGACATCGAGCAATGCTTTTTTCCGGTCTGTCCGGTTCACTCCGATCAGTTCCTCATCGAGCGCCACCGGCAGGGACGTGCTGCGGCAAATTTCAGCCATCTTTTCCCACTGTCCGGCACGGATGGGCTGCTCTATGCTGTGAATGTCGTACCGTGAGAGGCGCTCCATTTTGTGAAGAGCCTCCTCCGGTTTGAAAGCCCCATTGGCGTCGACACGCAGTTCCACGGTTTCGCGACTGTATCGCGACCGGAGCCGGTGTATGAGACTCAGCTCGCTCTCGAAGTCTATAGCGCCTATCTTCAGCTTCACGCAGCGGTAGCCTAGTTGCAGTTTCTCTTCCATGCGCGCCAGCATCTCTTCATAATTTCCCATCCACACCAGTCCGTTAATGGGTATTCCTTCCTCGCCACGCGTAAAGGCAGTGTCGTAAAGATGCAGGTAGTTGCCACCGGCAATGGAGGCTTTGAACGAGCGGTCGGCCGTTTCGAGTCCGCACAGGATGGAAGGATAGGAACGCAGGGTTTCAAAATCAATCACCCGTTTTTTTTCGTAGGCGGCACAGAAAACATTCAGCCGCTCCTCGTAATGAATGTCATAGTCGCACGACAAGTCGTAGAGCGGAGCGCATTCCCCTATTCCCAGACAGTGGGGATGCTCTCTGGAGGTGACAACTATATACCACACCCGTCGCTCACGGTAAACACCGCGCGATGTTCCGGCTGGTTGTCTGAACCGGAATGTACGGGGCACGACTTTCACGCGTAGCGCACAGGAAATGTAATTCATAGGCAGTGAGGCTGTGATGGTTGTCAGGGCAGTTTCGGATATTTAGAAAAATCAGGCTTCCGCTTTTCCAGAAAAGCCCGGCCTCCTTCCTGTGCCTCGTCTAACATGTAGTAAAGCATTGTGGCGTCACCGGCCAGTTCCTGAATACCCGCCTGGCCATCGAGTTCGGCATTTAGTCCGGCCTTGATCATACGCAAGGCCAGCGGCGAGCGTTCCAGCATGGTTTCGGCCCATTCCACTACCTCATCCTCTAGTCGTCCGAAAGGCACCACCTTATTGACCATCCCCATGCGTTCAGCCTCTTCAGCAGAATACTGCCGGCAAAGGAACCATATCTCACGCGCTTTCTTCTGCCCTACGATACGTGCCAGATAAGATGCTCCGAAACCGGCATCGAACGAGCCTACTTTCGGACCGGTTTGGCCGAAGATGGCATTTTCGGACGCTATGGTTAAATCGCACATAAGATGGAGCACATGACCGCCGCCTATCGCAAAACCGTTGACCATGGCAATGACAGGTTTCGGCAAAGAGCGGATTTGTTTTTGCACATCGAGCACGTTGAGACGGGGCACCCCGTCACCGCCAACATATCCGCCACGTCCTTTGACATTCATGTCGCCGCCGGAGCAGAACGCCTTGTCGCCGGCTCCGGTAAGAACAACGACACCGATGTCTTGCGCTTCACGGCAATGGCGCAGGGCATCGCTTATTTCCGCTACCGTCAGCGGTGTGAACGCATTGCGGTAGCGCGGTCGGTTAATGGTGATTTTAGCTATACCGTTATAACTTTCAAAGAGAATTTCTTCGTACTGTTTAATCGCATTCCAGGTTCTCATTTCTGTATTTCTTAAAATTTTCTATTTGTTGGCAGGAGTTCCTTGTCCTAATTGCATTTTATTTAGCCATATCCATATGGAACAATACATCTGGCGGTAGTCAGTGATTGATGAATATTTCGAGAATCAACGCTTTATTATCGCTCGCGAATACTCTTCCGGCATTTTCCTCCACCTCTTCCATACTGTGCGCGGAGAGATAATGTAGTCCGTAAGCCTGCGCAATACCTTGGGCCGATGTGTGATGGGAGGCCGCGATATATTTGCTGACAGCCGGCGAGGCATCCAGTCCGGGCAGATTCTGAAAAATTTTTCCACCGCCGTCGTTAAGGAGCACAATACGTAAATTGTCGGGCAGACCGGTGTTCCACAACGCATTCTGATCATAAAAGAAACTTAAGTCTCCAATAAAGACAAGATTGATTCCGTCCGTTACAAGCGCATGCCCGACAGCCGCCGAAAGAGTTCCTTCGATACCATTGACTCCACGATTGCAAAAAACAGGAAAACAACCGCCCTCAAAACAGAGTGCGGCAATTCTGACAGTGGAACTGTTAGCCAGATGAAGAGCTGTAAGAGACGTTGTTTTTGGATCGGTAAACGCAGCAAAAAGTTGCATGATCGTTGCATGAGACAGATTACTGTCTCTGTTTTCTTGGTGTTCTTGCCCGTTTTTCTGAGCAGACACACGACATTCCCGCTCTATCAGTTCTGTGAACACAGTTTTCGCCCGCATAACTTCATTGTTCGCCGGTAAATATTCGGCCAGTTGCTGCAGTGCCGGCCCTGTCGGCGCATGTACCAGTGCTGACAAATGGCAGAATGTGTCAGGGAAAGCGCTTCCCGGCTCTATTCGTATAACCCGGCAATGTTTCAAATGACGGATATGCCGTTTTAATTGTTTACCGACAAAGTTGCCGCCTATATGCACCACTACATCAGGATGTAATTTTTCCAAAACCTGAGGAATTTTCTCTACGATGGCCAGGCGCCGGCTATGCGGCTGGTTGCCTATCAGTTCCGACAGAACCAAAAGACTGCCTGTACGCTCTATCACGGATATGGCAGGATCGTTCACCGTTTCATATTGTCCGACCACAAGCACCGGTAGGCGGGCGCTGGCTATTTCCTTTATTAAATCTTCGGAGAGAGGATTGACTACGGGGGCTTCTTCATATACAACGGGCAAACAGTCGGGAAGGTGCGGGGTCGTAAAGCTGAAAAGAGGCTCTGCTACCGAAATGTTGATATGCACCGGCCGGCCGCCATCACGCCGCAGCATAACAAGAGCCTCGCAGATAGTGCGTCTGCACCACCATGCCATTTCTTCTCCATCACTCCCGGCTTTTTCCGCTTCAGGAATGTCATGTGTCATACAGTAGGGTTGCAACGCTCCGACCTGTGGCAAAGTCTGTCCGTCCAATTGTCCTATCCAGCGGGCTGGACGATCGGCAGAAATGACAAGTAAGGGAATGTGGCGGTAGAAAGCTTCGGCTACGGCTGGCAGAGTACCTAGCAAGGCCGACCCCGATGTAACGCATACGGCTACGGGGCCTTTGCCAGCCGTGGCGATGCCTAAAGCCACGAAAGCGGCGCTTCGTTCATCGGTTACGGGATGAACGCACAAACCGGTATGTTGTGTGAAATTATGTATAAGAACGGCATTGCGTGAACCGGGACAAACGACTATATGGCGTATACCGTATTGCGGCAATAAAGCCGTTAATAAATTAACGTGTGGTTTATCGCAGAACATGGCAAAGATTTAAACACGGGTGTTCAACAATTGAATCAGTTCCTCCATCGGTTTTAATTTCCGGCAGGTTTCCTTCCATTCCTCAGCCTCATTGCTGTCACTTAGGAGTCCGCCTCCTGCATAGAGGCAGGCACGATCGGCAAATAGTTCCATGCAGCGTAACGATACGTAAAGGCGTGTGTTTCCTACTAACGAAAAAGGACCGCTGAAACCGGCATAATAACGCCGGGGCGTTGTTTCGGCCATTGATATCACACTGCGGGCGGGTATTTGCGGTTCGCCGCAAACAGCCGGAGTAGGGTGCAGCCTGTCGAGCAAGGTTTCAGGAGATATCTCATTTTTCAATTTGAAGGAAAAGTCGGTACGCAGATGAATTACATTGGCTGCCGGCGAAGGAAAGACAGGTGAGATATTCATCTCGTCTACGAGTTGTTCAAGCCGCTGACTGATGAATGCCGACACATAGGCCTGCTCTTTTTTGTTTTTTTCGCTCCAGTTTGCGAGCAACAGGTTTTGCGGTTCGGAAGGCATGGTTCCGGCCAAAGCCATGGTCTGCCATGTTCTTTCATTCATGTCATCGTCGGCAAGCAAGGTTTCAGGGGTGGCCACCAGCCAGCAACCGGTTTGGGGCGTCCACCACAGGCTGACGTAGTGATTGGGTTGCCGGCGGCAGGCCTCAAAGAAAAGTGCCGCCAACTGTGTTTCATATCCACGGGGTATGTCACGTGTTTGCCGCCGGGAATACACCACCTTTCGGATGCTGCCTTTTTTAAGATGGTCAAGGCATATTTCAAATCCGTCGTTATAAGATGCACGCCCTTCGTTTGTTCTGTCGTAAGAGGCATTCGGCAAGCGGAATACGCCTGCATTCATGCTTTCACAAGATTGTTGGAGGGCATCTGACAGCGGCACTTTTTTTTCTGTCAACACATCGGGACGGATGCAGACCAAAGGCGTTTGGTCTGACAGTATGAATGGTGCCACCACCACGCCGTGGAGTCCCTTTAACTCCGCAAATGATGTCATGGTAAAAGGAACATCATGTTGCGCCGTGAAGGTATAGGTTAAGGTGCCTGGCAAACGGTAGAAAGCAAAACCGCCGCCACTGAAATGTCCATTGATTAAAGCCTCTTCGGAAGAGTTTTCAATATTCATAGCTGGCAGAGGCCACACTTCCCTGCGGTGTGTGATAATTGCAGAGAATGGTGTTGCCGTTACGGATGCTGTATTCGAAATTAATGGTGTAGTTCTTGTCGGGTTGGGAGGGATAGCTCACACTGATGCTCTTGACGAGATTCGTCGTTGGCAACCCCATAAGGCCGGCATAATAAAGGTGTTCAAATCCCAAACAGCCTAGTTCCTTCGAAATAGTTTCGGGTAAAAGACCATTCCGGTTGGGAATATCGGACGGTACAATGGTAATGGAAACCGGTTCTCCGGAATTTTCTTTGTATTCAATACCCGTGATGTTGCCGCCATTATAAGTGAAACGGGCGCTGCTGTTGTACTGATGTGCCTGGCCGAAACTGTTCTCAAATACCGTTTTCTCCCATTCAGCCAAATGTCCCTCGCGATAATAGAACTTATAGATATTACGGTTGACAGTCATTTTGTCGATGAGTCCCTGAGCGTTGAGAGTAACGACGGTCTTCTCTCCACTGGAATTATAAATATTCACGCCATTGTGGCGGTAACTGAGTTGACTGGTGTAAGAAAACGAACCGTCAATAGTTGTATCCGGATCACGTACCGTGCCACCGGCCGCTACCAGACGTCCGTCGGAATAGGAGAACGTCCAATCGTAACTTGGAGTCTGCCCACCAAGGTGTCTGATGGCACGGATATTGTCGGAACTTTCGCCGGGAAGGGTGGGCTTAAGCAAAGGCAAATCGTCATCGGAACAAGAATAGCTGATCATACCGGTGAGGCAGCATATCCATACCGCCGAATGCCATGGAAAACTTATACGATGAAAAAATCTGGTCATATTTTTTATTTTAGGGAGTTAATCTCACTTACAAACTTACGGATTTTTTTGAAGCAGAGAAGTCTTTCCTGGCATTTATTTCCAGATGACAGCCAGAAAAGGCAAGAGATGTTTTCTGGTTATTTTTCCAATTTCTTGGCCTCTTCCCAGATGTGGTCCATCTCTGCCAGTGTCATGTCCGTTAACTGACGGCCCCGCTTGATGGTATGTTCTTCAAGATAATTGAAGCGGCGGATGAATTTCTGATTGGTACGTTCAAGCGCGTTGTCAGGATTTATCTTGTAGAGGCGCGCCGCATTGATAAGGCTGAAAAGCACATCGCCAAATTCGGCTTCGGCTTTATCCTTATCCATATTCTCGATCTCTGCCTCAAATTCTGAAATTTCCTCCTTCACCTTTTCCCATACCTGCGACCGTTCCTCCCAGTCGAATCCGACATTCCGCGCCTTGTCTTGCACGCGATAGGCCTTGATGAGCGAAGGCAAGGCACCGGGTACACCTGAGAGAACGGTTTTGTTGCCGTCCTTTTCGCGCTGTTTGAGTTGCTCCCACTGCAGAGACACTTCTCCAGCAGTAGTCACGTTGCTGCTCTCGCCTTGCGCAGGAGGGAATACGTGAGGATGCCTGAATATAAGTTTGTCACACAGTTGGTTGCACACATCGGCTATGTCAAAATCATTTGTCTCGGAGCCTATTTTAGCATAGAAACACACATGCAGAAGTACGTCGCCCAATTCTTTACAGATATTCTTGCGGTCACCCTTCATTAGAGCATCACAAAGTTCGTAAGTTTCTTCTATCGTATTGGGTCGCAGGCTCTCGTTAGTCTGCTTACGGTCCCAAGGACACTTCACGCGCAATTCATCAAGCACATCAAGCAAGCGTCCGAACGCAGCCAATTGTTCTTCACGGGAGTGCATATTTTTATTCATATTCAAGTTTGCTTAAATTGAAAAATCACGCAAAGTTACTATTTTCGTACCAATGAGAACGGAGATTTCAATGTTAATCTTTTAACCTCTGTAAAACTCTACTTATCAGCACATCGTTTTTTCCTTTCCTCTACGAATGAACCGGTTGAAAAGTGATTTCAATATTAATGTTTTTAACGTTTTGTTATATTTAAAATGCGTTAATTTATAACTCCAAATATTGGTACGCAAAAATTCCTTATCTCCCAATTACCAACGAGTAATTGATTTTCAATTCCGTATATTATGTACCTTACAGAACAAGCGTAAGGTAGTAGACAAACCGCTACCTTACGCTCATTTATCACTTCACTAAAAAAAAACTTTATTCCGACTGGTCTTTTTCAAAAGCTTCAACCAATTTGCTTTGAATATCACCCGGTACCAATTCATAGCTGGCAAACTTCATTATGAATGAGGCCCGTCCACCGGTCAGACTGCTAAGACTTGTGGCGTAATTACCCATTTCCTTAAGGGGGACTTTGGCTTGAAGTTTTTCATAACCGTTTTCGCTACTCATGCCCACAATCATTCCACGACGTCCCTGCAAATCACTCATGACATCGCCCATTTTTTCAGCTGGAACAAATACCTCAACATCGTAAATCGGTTCAAGAATCTTGGGACCGGCTTCTTTGAAAGCCTGGCTGAAGGCATTGCGGCCTGCCAGCATGAAGGAAAGTTCATTGCTGTCCACCGAGTGCATTTTGCCATCATAAACGACAACACGGACATCGCGGGCATAGCTGCCCGTTAATGGGCCTTGTTCCATACGGCTCATCACTCCTTTCAGAATGGCAGGCATAAAGCGCGCGTCTATGGCACCTCCTACTACGGAATTGATGAATACCAGTTTTCCGCCCCAATCCAAAGGTATTTCCTCTTTGCCTTTGAGGGATATGCGTATTTCCTGACCGCCAAATTTATAGACGGTAGGATCGGGCATACCATCGCTATAAGGTTCGACTATGAGATGAACTTCACCAAATTGTCCGGCACCGCCGCTCTGTTTCTTGTGACGATAATCGGCACGGGCGGCCTTCGTAATCGTTTCGCGGTAAGGTATGCGTTGCTCATAAAATTCGATGGCAATTTTGTCGATATTCTCTAAACGCCATTTCAGAGTGCGTAAATGGAACTCACCTTGTCCGTGAACGAGTATCTGGCGCAACTCCTTTGACTGTTCCACCTCCCACGTAGGATCTTCCTGACGCATGCGGTTGAGGGCAACCATCATTTTTTCAGTATCAGCCTCATTGACAGCTCGGATAGCCCGTGTGAACTTTGGATTGGGGTATTTAATAAAGTTGAAACGATTGTCGCATTCCTTGGCGTTAAGCGTGTTGCCGGTCCTGACGTCTTTCAGTTTAACCGTACAACCGATATCCCCGGCTTCAAGCTTCTCGACTTTCTCACGGTTGGCTCCGGCACAAACAAAAATCTGAGCCATGCGTTCTTTGGAACCACGGTCGGCATTGGTCAGGTCATCCCCTTCTTTTACCGTTCCGCTCATAACCTTGAAATACTGTACTTCACCGATATGGGGCTCAACGCCAGTCTTGAAAAAATAAATGGAAGTAGGTGTAGAGGGATCAGGTTTCACTGCCACACCACGCGTATTGTGTACTGCCGGCATTTCATCCACAAAAGGTACCACATTGCCTAGGAATTCCATCAAACGTCCAACGCCCATATTCTTCGATGCACAAACGCAGAACACCGGGAAAATGGAACGGGTGACCATTCCTTTGCGTATGCCTTCACGCATTTCATCCTCCGTAAGATGGTCGGTTTCGAAAAATTTCTCCATGAGGCTTTCATCATTTTCAGCTGCTGCCTCTACCAACGCCTTGTGCAACGCTTCGGCTTTCTCCTTTTCTTCTGCTGGAATGTCCTCGATAACGGGTTCGCCGCCTTCGCTTCCCCATGTCAGCTTTTTCATCAGAATAACATCAATGAGTGAGTTGAATTCCGGTCCTGTTTTCACTGGATATTGAACAGGTACGACTTTCGAACCATATATAGTTTGCAAATCGTCAAGTATGCTGTCATAGTCACACTTCTCATCGTCAAGTTGGTTTACAAGAAAAATAACCGGTTTACCTAACTTTTCCGTATAGCGGAAGTGGTTTTGCGTACCTACTTCCGGTCCCCACTGACCGTTGATAAGCAGCAGAGCGGTATCCGTTACATTGAGAGCTGTCAAAGCGGCACCTACAAAATCATCAGATCCCGGACAATCTATTATATTGAGTTTCTTACCCATCCATTCCACATGGAAAACGGTGGAGAACACAGAGTAACCGTAATCCTGTTCCACCGGGAAATAGTCGGATACAGTATTCTTAGCCGTGATGCGACCGCGTCTTTTAATCAGACCACTCTCAAAGAGCAAAGCTTCTGTGAGGGTGGTCTTACCTGAGCCGTCATTACCAAGAAGGGCAATGTTCTTAATTTCATGGGAGTCATAAACTTTCATACAGGTTCCAGATTTAGGTTTAAATGCCTGTCGGCTTTTCCGCAGGCCATTAGTAAATTCGAAGCGCAAATTACGGATAAAACCCGAAAGCACAAATTTCCCTGATGTGTTATTAAGCATAAAACCTTATTTTCGCTTTTCTTAGCTATTAGGTACGGTCTTTTTAGGGATGACAAATCGGCATGATCTTTTCCCGGCTATGGGTTCGTATTATATATAATGAGAGAATTTTCAAAAGCAATGTTCTTCCTGGCAATATAAAATATCTTACCTCAATCGTTACAACACGCTTTCTGTAAAAGCCGCGTTTTTGGTTCGCTCGGTTTTTATTTGTAATTTTACACCTTGAAGTTAAAAAACACTTTGCAAATATGATAAAGTCATTAATCTTATCGGCATTTGCCATATTGGTACTTTGCGCTTGTAGTGAAAAAGACAAAAAGACCGATTGGTCTGAAAAACGCCAGTTAATGGAAACCCGCGCACAAGAAATGCTGAGTGGAGCCCGGCAAGCCCTGATCCGTCAGGATTTTGAAAAAGCTAAAAATACGATAGAAGCCATGCGCACACAATGTAATCTGGCACTGGAGGCACGCCAGCAAGGCATTTTGCTGATGGATTCCATATATTTGCAGGAAGCAGTCAACAAAATGATGCAGGCTGATAGTCTAATGAAAACACAAACGGTGGATAGTCTGATACTCGTGCCACGCCTTGAAGAGTTTGGAGAAAAAATCAAGTTCTATCGCCGAAAACTGGAACATGACAAGCAGCATTTATAAAGCCATACTGAATGTCTGACATACAAGAACAACTCAATAGCGCCCAATGGGAGGCTGTCAGCTACAACGCCGGTCCTTCTCTTGTCATTGCCGGTGCCGGATCGGGTAAGACGCGTGTTCTTACTTACAAGATTGCTTATCTCATAGAGTCGGGAATAGCACCATGGAACATTTTGGCACTGACTTTCACCAACAAGGCTGCACGCGAAATGAATTCTCGCATAGCCTCCGTAGTGGGCAGTGAGGCCACACGTTGGCTTTGGGCCGGTACGTTCCACAGTATTTTTTCCCGTATACTACGACAGGAGGCCGACTACATCGGCTATAGTCATGACTTTACTATCTACGATTCTGCCGATTCCCGTAGTCTCATCAAGACAATAGTAAAAGAAAACGGTCTTGATGACAAACTCTATAAACCAGCAACCATTGCTGCCCGCATATCCGAAGCCAAGAACGCCCTTATTCTGCCGGATACTTATTGCTCTGACCCGCAGATCTACAAGCGGGATCAGATGGATGGTATCCCCAAAGCGGGTAGCATTTACACGACTTACAACCAGCGATGCCGTGCAGCCATGGCCATGGACTTTGATGATTTGTTGCTCAACACGTTTCTGCTCTTACGCGACAACGAAGAAATATGCAGCAAATACAGAGAACGCTTCCAATATATATTAGTGGATGAGTATCAGGACACCAATATGGCGCAACATCGTATAATTAACTTGCTTACAACCAGCAAATCGCGCATTTGCGTGGTAGGCGATGACGCGCAGAGCATTTATGGTTTCCGGGGGGCGCGTATCGACTATATCCTGAATTTTCAGGAACAGTATGCTAATGCGAAAATTATAAAGTTAGAACGTAATTATCGTTCCACACAAATGATCGTGGAAGCGGCTAACAGTATAATAAGCCATAATACCGGACAAATTCCCAAGAAAGTCTATAGCGAAGCCGAAAAAGGAGAGCCTATCAAAATTTTTCCGGCTTACAGCGACAAAGATGAAAGCGTAAAAATAACCGGAGAAATACGCAGGCTTCATCGCCGGGAAGAAATCAGTTACGATGAGATAGCACTGCTCTACCGCACAAATGCACAAAGCCGTTCGCTCGAAGAAGCATTAAGCGAAGCGGGTATACCTTATCGTATTTACGGTGGTCTGTCTTTCTATCAGCGAAAGGAAATTAAAGATATCATTGCTTACTTCCGTCTGATAAGTAATCCGCATGATGAAGAGGCTTTCAAACGCATCATTAACTATCCGACCCGTGGAATCGGTGCCACTACGCTGAAAAAAATACAACTGGCAGCGTTGGAAAATGGTGTGTCAATGTGGGAGACAGCCGTATCACCGGAAGAATACGGTCTGGCATTCAACCGAGGAACATCGGCCAAAATTGAAGCATTCGTAACACTTATCCGTGACTTTGCCGGAGAGTTATCGCGAATAAATGGTTATGATTTGGCTCTCCGTATTATTCGCGAAAGTGGCATTATGACCGAATTTATGGCTGACAACAGTGCGGAAAATCTCAGTCGCAGGGAAAATGTAGAAGAACTTCTCGGAGCTATTAAAGCCAACGAACAGGAAATTCTTGAAGAGACAGGACGAGAAATCATACCGCTCACGGACTATCTTTCGCAGGTATCACTGCTCACCGATGCGGATCAGCGCGAAGACGATTCACCCAAAGTCACGTTAATGACTATTCATGCCGCCAAAGGATTGGAATTCGATGCCGTGTTTGTAACAGGATTGGAAAAGGACCTCTTCCCCAATGCTAATGCTGTGTATTATCCAAGAGAAATGGAAGAGGAGCGGCGTTTGTTCTATGTAGCGGTAACCCGCGCCAAGCGGTTCTGCTACCTCACTTACGCCAAAAGCCGCTATCGCTATGGTAAAATGGAGTTTGCCACACCAAGTCCCTTTCTGGAAGAGGTGGACAAACGCTATATCTTACATCCTGATTCCTCACTCATTCATTTTCCATCCGCTTCATCTGGCATCGCTCGTCCTCGTCTCAGCTCGCCACGCCTCCGACCACTTGAGACGCATGTCTCCACCTCAATGCTAAAAACATCAGTTGTCCCTTCTGCGTTTCTTTCATCTTCCCATGAAAATATGACAGACACAAGCGACGGACTGTCCGTCAGTGACATTATAGAACATGAACGTTTCGGAATAGGTACAGTCTTGGCCTTGGAAGGAGTAGGTGACAGTGCCAAAGCAACAGTAGAATTCAAAGATGCAGGTACAAAAAAACTGCTCCTGAAATTTGCTAAATTCACAAAGAAATAGGGTGACAGATCCGTAGCCCTATTTCTTTTATTTTTACAGAAAAAGAATCAATTCATTGATTACGCTACAGGCTCAAGCATTAATGATGATATTTTTTCGCCTATCTGTCAATATCTTCAAACAAACAGTCAAAAAACTCCTGTTTACAGTCCTACTTGTCCCAATACGAATCCGTGCATCAGACAACTGCGGTCAACATTACCCTTTATACCTGGAATACTGCCGGTGGAAGTATATTGCCACATGATGTAATCCTTTCCATCTTTCAATACGGGCTGCGAACTTTGATCGTATTTAGCTATCATCCAATGATAATTCTTGAATTTTCCAAGCAAGTGGCGGTTATAAAAATTCTGGTAGGAATAAAGCAAAGGCTTTTTACCATAATAATTTTCCACCAGTCGGATAAGTTCTGCAAGATCTGCTATGAATTTTGTCTCTGATACAGATCCACGGTGCTCGATATCAATAATCGGTACTAAATCCTGCTCTTCCGGCCGGATATTATTTTTAATATTCTGAAACTGTTGCTGAGGACTGACATTTGGGCGGTAAAAATGATAGCTGCCAACGCTCAATCCCACACGTTTGGCCTCTTTCAGATTATAAGTATAGGTGTCGTCTACATAGGTTGCTCCTTCTGTCGCTTTCATATAAGCGTAAGAAATGCGACTGCCTCCGGCCACCTGATCCCAGTTTATCCGTCCCTGATAGTGGCTTACGTCAATTCCCTCACGATAGCTGGTATTGATGTGTCCACTGCTTGCAGGTTTTACATTCATGGCAACAGCAGGCCTGACTTTTGATTCTGGCATAGCCCTTGCAACCATACCGTCAGGTTCTATTACATAAGCCATTCCCGTATCAAACCTACTACGTTTGCTTTTTTTACGACCATAGGCCGATGTTGAAGCAAGTACAAAAACACACAGAAACGAAGTAAAAAGCAAACGGAAAGACATAGTCAAGGCTGAATTTAGGGTAATGTGTTGGCAAAAATACATTTTTATTCCGTATAATTGTCTGATTATACCATTAATAAGTGTTTACAGATTTTAAATCCGATTATTATTTAGCACTCCGTCTAAAGAAATAAGTCCTGTCACGTCTATAAACCTTAACAAAAAGATTCCTCCACAATGTCAAAAAATGCGGAGGAATCTTTGATTTTTTTCTGTTTATTTTCGTATCGGACTATCTTTATTTGAGACCGAATTTATCGTCCGGATACAGTGTTTTCCACCATGTCGGCTCATCTTTAAGCCAATGGGCAAACCAGGCGAAGATTACATTCTGCCAGGCCAACCGCTTATTATAATTAGTGATAACATGGTTTTCACCGTCAATTTGTACGTAGCTCACCGGACGTCCCAGTATACGCAATGCCGTGAACAGTTGCTGGCTTTCATTGGTCGGGACATTGGTATCTACCGTTCCGTGAAGAAGCAATAGAGGTGTTTTGATCTTATCTGCATTGAAAAGCGGCGACTGCTTTACGTAAAGCTCCGGATTATTCCACGGATAGCTGCCATATTGTGCCGTTTCGCCATAGGTATATCCCCAATTGCCGCCACCCCAATAACTGGCTATATTGGAAATACCGGCATGCGAAATGGCCGCAGCAAAGATATCGGTACGCGTCTGAAGATATTGAGTCATAAAACCGCCGTACGAAGCTCCCATGCAGCCTACCTTTCTGTCGTCAGCCCAGGAATGAGCTGCCAAAAAAGCCTTAGTACCTTCAATGATGTCATCAGCCGAACCTTGTCCCCATGTATTGACATGGCGGGCTGCAAATTCCTGACCGAAGCCGATAGCTCCGCTGGGTTCCACCACGTACACCACATATCCCTGACCTGCAAGCACTTGGAGCGGATAGTGGAATTCAAGAGTTTTTGCAGTAGGGGTGCAGCCACCATAATAGTAGACAATGACAGGATATTTCTTGCTTTCATCAAAGTCAGGCGGGAGGAAATAGAATCCTTTGATAGTGTCGCCACGCGATGCGCGGAAATCCCAATTATGGCAAGTTCCGATTTTTACATCGGCCATGAGAGCATCAAAGTCTATATCTCCGAGGCGCGTAGTCTTTGTCTGCGGTTTGTCGGACAAACGGCAAGTGTACATGTCACGGGCACGTTCACCGGTCTGGCCGAAAAAAACAGCACGCGGCTGACGTTCGAGAGAGGCAACAGTAAATCCCTGCACATAGCTTACAGGCAGTTCATATCGAAATACTTTGCCGTTTTCAGGATTCAGGCGGAAGAGACCTTCATCATACTGGTCGGTAGCCTGGAAATAAACATTTCCATCGCCTTTACTCCACATGAAATCGCCGACCGATGGGCTGAAACCGCGCAATACTGGCTGCACTTTTCTGCTCTTGATGTCAAGCAGATACAGGCGATAGTCAAAAGAATTAGGATTCTGTCCGGCACGGGTTTCATTGCCTATGCCGCCAAACGCGGCCGGCGAAGCTTTTACCATCACTTGTCCGGCATCGGGGCTGTAGAGGGCGGAGGAGAGGAATACGGTGTCAGCCAGAAGAGTATCGATTTTGCCGGTGTAGGCATCCATCTCTACCAGAGTTGTACGGTTGAAGGGAGCGCGGTTCACTTCTTGCCGCGAGTAAGAGAGCAACAGTCTCCGGCCGTCTGCCGATATGTCGTTGAGCCAAACGGAAGCCTCTCCGAATGTGAGTGGTGTTATGAGACCCGTTTTCAGGTCGAAACGGCTGAGTGCATTACGGTTGCGCCAGCCAGGCATACGGTCATCGGGCTGTTCCAACCTTTTCAGGCCGCCGACATGTTCGGGACGTGAAGGCTGGCCTTTATGAATGATGGCGTAGTCTTCCTGGGGAGAAAGCCTGAAGCTGCCTTCAGGCAGGCAGTTGGCGAGCACGTGTTCCTTTCCGGTGCGGGGATCGAATGTAACGAGTTCGCGTCCGTCAGCTCCCTGACGGGTGAAGTAGAGCACATCGCGGCCCGGTAACCAGTTAAGGTCCATATATTGCCCGAGGCGTAATACTTCGCGGCCTGTTACCATATTGGTCACAACAGTGCGGAAGAGGTTGCTGCCGTCGGCCTTGGTATAATAATATACCGTAACCAGATAGTCACCGGAGGGTGACAAAGCTGCAGAACGATAGTGATCTCCCTGTATCATATCGGCCATGGTGTAAACATGCTTGCCGCCGTTGCTGAAAGAAAGTCCCTTGAGGTCATTGCCCGTGATGGCGATGTCAAGTGTGTCGCTGTGTGTGGAATCAGTCAGTGCCAGTAAGGTGATTTCGGTGGGACCAGGTGTAAACTGAAGGTCTTTACTTGTAACCAATTTGCCATTGATATAAGTTCTGAAGTTGCGCAGTTGCTTCACTTCAAGACGTCCTTTAACAAAGCGGTCGGCGGTGAAGCCGAAACGCAGAGCGGTCAGAGCATGAGGAGCGCCCTTCGGGGAGGCAAAGCCTTCGCCGTGCTTAAGGGTTGTGGTATAGGCTGTGCGGTTCAAGGCTAGCGAAGCGTTGTTGTCAAGTGTTTGTCTAACGTCGAAAGCCTTACCGTCCATGGTTGTAGAGTCGGTCATGTAAGGCATGCTGACACATACCGGCGGAACAGCCTGCACCGTTTCCACCCTGATGGTGTCGCTCTTGGCTGGAATGGCACATAACGCCAGCGAAGCGATAATAATAGAAGATTTCATGATATGTTTTTTGATAGTTATAGAATCACTGTCGAAGCGCCTCAAAATCTTTCTTGCGCAATTTAAAGGAGTTTGTCAGATACTTGTCTCTCACCACCTGATTGTCGGCCAGTTCTTCGGGAGTACCCTGAAAGAGTATGCGTCCTTCGAAGAGCAGGTAGGCACGATCGGTAATGCAGAGTGTTTCTTCCACATTGTGGTCGGTGATGAGGATGCCGATGTTGCGGTCTTTGAGCTTCCATACAATATACTGTATGTCCTCCACGGCTATGGGGTCTACACCGGCAAACGGTTCATCAAGCATGATGAATTTGGGATCGATAGCCAAACAGCGGGCTATTTCCGTGCGTCGGCGCTCACCACCCGAGAGACGGTCGCCAAAGTTTTTCCTCACCTTTTCCAGACGGAACTCCTTGATTAGGCTTTCCAGTTTCTCGCGCCGGTACTCCTTGGGGCGTCCGGTCATTTCCAGCACCGAGGCGATGTTGTCCTCTACCGTCATTTTCCGAAAAACCGATGCCTCTTGTGCCAAATAACCGATGCCGGCTTTGGCACGTTTATAGACGGGATATTCAGTAATGTCTTTCTCGTTCAGAAAAATGTGTCCGCCGTTGGGCACCACCAGTCCGGTTGTCATATAGAATGAGGTTGTCTTACCAGCACCGTTAGGACCAAGAAGCCCTACGATTTCGCCCTGCTTGACATCGAACGACACATCATTGACCACCGTACGCTTGCCGTATTTTTTGACAAGGCCCTCTGTGCGCAACACCATGTGTTCCGATATGGCAGCCGCCTTTAACACTTGATTTTCCATGTTTATTTTTACTGTTCGGTAAAAGTAAATCCTGATAAGTCCCCACACATGTGGGAGGGAACTGCCAGGCCGGTGCAAAGATACGATTTTCTGCGTGAGTAAATAATATAAAAAGAGGCTTAACCGTTGTTTTGATGAACTTTATGCCTCAAAGAGGAAGAACTTCTGTTAATAATCCCCGCCAACCGCCTCTCACATGACCTTTTTTTCTTTGTTTTGATTATTGTGTCTTCTCTATTCTAGCATTTCTCGCTTTTGGGCGGAAAATGTCGTATGTCAATAACAGCCAAGCGGGGTATTCCTTAATGGGAACCCCGCTTTTCACGTATTTTCTTTCTGCTTTCTTTAAAAAGCATGATTTAGAAAGATTTTTAGGTATCTCTTTTTAAAGGCATAACAGGTATCAATATCGTTGAAAACGAATCGAGATTGCACCATAATAGGTGCAATCTCGATCATAAGTTGAATGTTTTTCTGAAAATCAAGCTTCGGCAGGAGCTTCAGCTGTTTCAGTTGTTTCTGCGGCTTCCGTAGCCTCGTTTTCTGCAGCCTGAGCGGCAGCTTCGGCTTCAGCCTTGGCAGCAGCTTCGGCAGCTTTCTTGTCGGCAACCTTTTCTGCAATCTTTTCGTTGACTTTTTTCTCAGCTTCGAGACGTGCCTCAGCAGCGGCTTTCTTTTCGGCAGCCGTTTTGCTTATGACATCGTTTTTCTTAGCGTCTTTAGCTTGCTTCCAAGCCTCGAATTTGGCTTGTGCTGCAGCTTCGTCAAAAGCGCCTTTACGAACGCCGCCTTTCAAGTGCTTCATCAGCATGACACCTTCATTGGAAAGGATATTGCGAACGGTGTCGCTAGGTTGTGCACCTACTTCCACCCAATACAAAGCACGTTCAAAATTCAAATCTACCGTGGCAGGATTGGTGTTGGGGTTATAAGTACCAATCTTCTCAGTAAACTTACCATCACGTGGTGCTCTTACATCAGCAATAACAATGCTGTAGAACGCATAGCCCTTACGGCCGTGGCGTTGCAATCTAATTCTAGTTGCCATTTCTTTTTATTTATATAGGTTTGAATTAATGCCGTTATCTCGTAACGACGGCGCGAATTTACATCTTTTTTCCCGAATGACCAATTAAAATAGGCTTTTTTCAGTCGGAATGCTTTAGGAGTCAGGATTTTTTATCAATTGTGGCTTTTATCAAAAAGAGGATCAGCAGCGAATAGGCTACCAGCGATGCCACCTGACTCAAATTGTTTTGCAGCCAGGCTTCATTGGCAAAGTTGATGCCGCCGAACTGCAGGCCGGCACTGACCACTCCCATCAACGCGCCACCGGCAATAAAGCCCGAAGCCAGAAGCGTGCCACGCTCCTGACGGACGGTATTCACAGAGGCGTCTTTCGAACGGGAACTTACGTACCAGCTGACAAAACCGCCCACGATGAGCGGCAGGTTCAATTGCAGTGGAATGAACATGCCTAAGGCAAAAGCCAGCGGTGACACACCGCAGAAATTGAGTGTAATGGCAATGACCGCACCAATGATGTAGAGTAACCACGGGGCACCTTCGCCGCTCATCAGAGGTTCAATGACCGCAGCCATGGCACGCGCTTGAGGAGCAGCCATTACATCGGAATTATCGGGGGTAAATCCGTATGTCTTGTTCAGTATCATGATGACACCGGCAACAGTGGCTGCCGAAACAAGGATACCTACAAATTTAAAAGTTTCCTGTTTGCGGGGCGTACTGCCCAACCAGTAACCGATTTTTAAATCTGTTATGAAAGCGCCTGCCGATGAAAGAGCAGTGCAAACCACACCGCCCATTATCAAAGCGGCTACCATGCCGCCTGTGCCTTTTAATCCCACCAGTACCATAACGATGGAAGACAGGATGAGTGTCATCAGCGTCATGCCGCTTACGGGATTGGAGCCTACAATGGCAATGGCATTGGCGGCTACGGTAGTGAAAAGGAATGCGATGAGGGCCACAATAATAATTCCTACGATGGTGAAAAGCAGATTTCCTTCCATCACATCGAAGAAAAAGAAAAGTGTTGTCAGAAGTATTGTAACGGTAGCACCGATAGCGATGATCTTCATTGGCAGGTCGCGCTGTGTACGCGGTTCTTCTTCAACGGCCTCCTTGTTGCCCTTGAAAACTTTTCCCATCAAGCCGAAAGCGCTCCGGATAACACCCCAGCTTTTGATGACTCCGATGATACCGGCCATGGCTATACCGCCGATTCCGATGCTCTTGGCATAACCGAAAATCTGCTCAGGCGTGGCGGCAGCGGCGAGTATTTCAGGCTGGCGTACAGCGGCAACATTCAAATCGGGGAATATAAGTGCGATGGCCGGAATTATTATCCACCAAATGGTAACAGATCCCGCACAAATAATAGCGGCATATTTCAGACCTACGATATAACCCATTCCAAGCAGTGCGGCGCTGGTGTTTATGCTGAACATCAGTTTGGCCTTATCGGCTATTGTATTTCCCAAATCCACTGCTCTGCTGGTGAAGTTCTCGCTCCAGGCACCGAATGTGGCAACGGCAAAATCGTAAAGGCCGCCTATCAGACCCGCAATGAGTAAGGGACGTGTCTGACTGCCGCTCTTCTCGCCTGAAATAAGTACTTGAGTGGATGCGGTGGCTTCGGGAAAAGGATATTTACCGTGCATGTCTTTCACGAAATACTTACGGAAGGGTATCAGGAACAGTATGCCGAGAATGCCGCCAAGTGACGAGGCCAGGAAGACCTGCAGGATGTTGATGGCGATGTCGGGATAACTGTGTTGTAGGATGTAGAGTGCAGGAAGGGTGAATATGGCGCCTGCGACAATCATGCCGGAACAGGCTCCGATGCTTTGTATGATTACGTTTTCGCCCAGGGGATTTTTGCGTTTCATGGCGCCTGAAACGCCTACACTTATGATGGTGATGGGTATGGCGGCTTCGAAAACCTGTCCTACCTTAAGTCCTAAGTAGGCTGTGGCTGCTGAGAAAATAATGGCCATGACAATTCCCCATGTGACAGACCAGGGGGTCACTTCCCTGTAGCTTTGGCCTGGTTTCATGAGGGGGTCGTACTCTTCGCCCTCTTTCAGTTCGCGGAAGGCGTTTTCTGGTAAAGATGTTTCTTTCATATTGTGTTTAGTAAAACTGTTTCAGTATTAATCCATGCGGTTGCGGTAGTCATCATAAGAGAAGTCGCGCAATGTCTCATAAGTCCCGTCCAGCCGCTGCAAGACGAGCGAGGGATGATGTATGCCGTTGAACATATTTGTCTTTACGGTTGTATAATGTATCATGTCTTCAAAAACAACGGTGTCGCCTGCTGCCAGTTTCCTGCCAAAGCGCCAATATCCCATAAAGTCACCGCTCAGACAACTGTTGCCGCCCAACCTGTACACGTCCGCTTCTGTTTCATGTCCACGGGCCTCTTCGCCTCCAAGGGTTTCTGCGCCGCGCACGGCAGGCCGGTAAGGCATTTCAAGGCAGTCGGGCATGTGGCAGGTAAAGCTGACATTAAGAATCGCGGTCTTTATTCCGTGGTTTTCCACGATATCGACAACAGAGGCTACGAGTGGCCCCGTTTGCCAGGCAAAGGCCGAACCGGGTTCCAGAATAATCTGTAAATTCGGGTAGCGTTCATGGAGTCCGTTGAGGGTGTTTATCAGCAAGCCGATATTGTATCCCTGCCGCGTTACCAGATGTCCGCCTCCCAAGTTCAGCCATTTGATTTCTTTCAGCCATCGGCCGAACTTTTTTTCAAGCTGCCTGAGCGTATTGACCAATGCTTCAGCTCCGCTTTCGCAATGGCAATGACAGTGAAAGCCTTCGATTCCTGCGGGCAGACCGTTTTGTAGGCTATCAGCCAATACGCCGAAGCGCGAACCGGGAGCACACGGGTTGTAAAGTTCGGTCTCTATTTCGCTGTATTCGGGATTTATGCGCAGGCCGGCCGATATGCCTCCACGTGCTGTCAGGCGTGAGTGGAAACGCTCATATTGCGAGAGGGAATTGAAAGTTATATGACTGCTGCACCGCATTATCTCATCGAATGTACCGTCTTCATAGGCGGGTGAATAAGTGTGTGCCTTTTGTCCGAACTCCTCGAGTGCCAGACGTGCCTCGTAGGGTGAGGATGCGGTTGTACTCCTGATGTATTCTCTGAAGATGGGGAAAGTTCGCCAAAGGGCAAAGGCCTTGAACGCCAGAATGAACTCAACGTCTGCCCGTCGGGCAATGCCGCTGATCAGTTCCAGGTTACGGCGCAGCAGTTTCTCCTCTAAAATGTAGCAAGGTGTTTTGTATGACACAGGCTTTTCCGGTTTTCTGTTTTTAAACAAAATAATTTAAGAGTTAAAAGCTAACAGGCGGGCAGTTCTTGAACAAAACCGGCTCTTAACTTTTAACCCTTAAACAAATGTTATGATAGTTTTCTGAAAAGGTTTACATGATGCCTTTCTCACGTAAGATCTTCTGCCAGTTCCAGGCGGAGGAAAGTGCTTCTTCAAGTGTGTGGACTGCCTTCCAGCCTAACACTTGGTTGGCTTTGTCAACATTGCCCCACACTTTTTCGATGTCGCCGGGACGGCGGTCCACTACCTTATAGTTGAGTTTCACGCCAGTGCATTGCTCAAACGTGTTGATAAGTTCAAAGACGGAGACGCCACGGCCTGTACCGACGTTGTAAATCTCAACAGGATCGGTGTTTTTGCCTTCTAAAATGCGTGACATGGCAGCTACGTGTGCCTTGGCAAGGTCTACAACGTAAATGAAGTCGCGGATACAAGAGCCGTCGGGAGTGTCGTAGTCGTCGCCAAACACGGAAAGGCATGGGCGAATGCCGATGGCTGTTTGCGTAAGGTAAGGAATGAGGTTGGCGGGCACACCGTTGGGAAGTTCGCCGATGATGCCGGAGGGGTGGGAGCCGATAGGGTTGAAATAACGCAGCAGGATGGCGGAGATAGGAGCACCGCTCTTGACGTAATCCTGAACGATTTCTTCGTTAATCTGCTTGGTGTTGCCGTAAGGGCTTTCGGCCGTTTTGATGGGAGCCTGTTCCGTAACAGGTAGGTTTTCGGGATCTGGCTGGCCGTAAACGGTGCAGCTGGAGGAGAAAATGATGCCTTTTACGTCATACTTCGGCATGAGTTTCAGAAGGTTGATGAGTGAAAGCAAATTGTTTTCATAATACATCAACGGTTTTTCCACGCTTTCGCCCACTGCCTTTGAGGCAGCAAAGTGGATGATGCCGGAAATGCCGGGGTGTTTTTGGAAAACACTTTCCAAAGCCGGAAGGTCGCAGCAGTCCACCTTCTCGAAAGCCGGGCGAATGCCCGAGATTTTCTCAATGCCGTCAACGACATCAGCGTTTGAATTGGAAAGGTTGTCAACAATAACAACTTCGTAGCCTGCTGCCTGCAGTTCTACGGTGGTGTGCGAACCGATAAAACCGGTGCCACCGGTAACCAAAATGGTTTTCTTCATGGGTGTGTAAGTTTTTGTTTGTGACGTACACCGCAAAAGTAACAATTTATTTTAAATTGACAGATTTGCACAACATTTTTTTAAAACCGCTGCCGGTTTTTAGATGTCAGCCATTAACGGGTGTGACTGTTATCTGACAACTTCGGAAATTTTCCGGTGTCAGTTGAGAGATTGTTGACTGATTACAGACAGGTTATGGTCACATGTGATATCCGGGGCATCTCGCATGTGGAAACGGTGTCTGTGTATTTTAACACACTTTGCTTTTGGGGCGAAAATGTTGTATCTTTGTAATAGCGAAGCGGGACTTCCCATTGGGATGTCCCGCTTTTCCAGTGTTTTCAGGCCATATTCCAGCCGTTTCTCGCTCTGTTTTTTATGAAAATTCCACTTATTGCAATTTAAAGTCCAAGGATTCGAGTTGAAATTTCAATACGGACTTTCCTAACTTCAATACTAGGAGTCGGGAAAACATGACTCTCAAATGTAACGGAAAGTTAAAAATGTTAATGTCGAAAGGGCGCCCAACTGAATTTCAGAGGTTAGGGAAATGCTGGATTTAATGAGTTGTACGATTATTATTGCTTACGCTGACTTTTGTTGTGAAGATACGTCGTAAATCGCCATAAGTGGCTATGCTCTCTCCCATGGCTGACAGCGTAGGGCGTAATTTGCCGCGGAAGACGCGCCGCCCGTTGACAATGACGGTTACAGGCTCGTTCATATTTATCAGATGCTCATCGAGGAAGACGGTGAACGCATAGTCGTTCTCAAGAGTTTGTTGCTTGTTCCAGCGCAAAGTCATATTCCACGTAGTATCTTTTTCCGTGGGAATATACTCCACGCGGTTGACCGTTATTTTCACGATGTTGGGGGTGCACATGTCAACGTCATACCGTAGGCGGATGCTGTCGGGTAATTGTCGGTCGGACCGGAGGTTATAGAATCCGGAACGGTGACGGTCGTCCATGGCGAAATCTTCCCACACGAAACGGCGTGGCCAAGGGTTGCGTCGGAATTGCGACAGCCAAGGCGTTGTGGGACGGTAGTCAATGCCATGGCCCATTTCCGGAATCAGTTGCACACGGTGGGCATAGATTCCGCTGCCGCTTTGCGCCAGACTGTCGAGTGTTTCGCCGGTGATCCGGGTGTAACGGTCGCGGCAGAAAGCGTAGTCCTTGGCTCCGGTCAGAAGGCTGAAACCGATATTGCTCAGATTCTCGGCCGGCGCGTTGATGAGCGGTTCACCGCCGGCCATGGGGCCTGCGGCTGCCAGATAGTCAGCATAGTAAGAAGCCAGCCGCTGACTGCCATATCCTCCTTCGGAGATGCCGAAAATGTAGAAGCGGTCGGGATCAAAACCGGGGGTGAGAGTCAACTGTTGCCACAACCAGGTCCATGCCCATTGTTTGGAACGCTGCCACCAGCGGTAGTAAGGAGCTTCATTGGGAATTTGCGGAATGAAATAACGTGAAGGGGCATCGGCAAAGATTTTGGCCCATGACAGGCTTGCTGCCCATTCTTGGGCTTTGGGGCCGGAACCGTGCAGATAGAGATAGGTGGGAACGGAGGTGTTGCCGGTGGCTGCCAAGTCTCCTTTCAGACCGTAATAATAAGGCATGACAGCGGCAGGTTCAAGACTGTCGGGGATAGCTAGTTCTCCGCGGCTGCTGTCGCTCAGAGCGGCGGCAGGAATGAGATGGGGAACAGGCCGGCGTCTCACGGCATTTAGCCATGCTTTCCACATGAAATCGCGCGAGATGCCGATCTTATCCTCTGAAATCTTTTTATTAGCATCTGCCGGCAATGTGACCGGGGTTCCTTTATCTGCCGTCATGGAACGGTAAAAATAGTCGCTCCAGTCTGACTGTGACTGGGCGGCAACTGGCATGAATAAAAAACAAGCCGTGCCAAGGGCTTTGAAAAATCGTTGCATAGGGTTGCTTGTTGTTTGACTTATAATAAATATACGCGCATTCCGCCAGTAGATGGAATGCGCGTATTATTGTTTTACTTTTCTATTAAGGCTACGGCATAGGCTGATATGCCTTCTTGGCGGCCTACGAATCCCAGCTTCTCAGTAGTGGTGGCTTTGATGCTGACATCCTCTGGATCAATGCCCATCAGTGCTGCCATGCAGGCCTGCATGGCAGGAATGTGCGGATTGAGCTTAGGGCGTTCTGCGCAAACCGTGGCATCAATATTGCCCACTCTCCAACCGGCATCGGCCAGTAGGTTGATGGTTTGCCTCAGGAGGATTTTGCTGTCTATGCCTGTCAGTTCTTCTGCGGTGTCGGGGAAATGATAGCCTATGTCGCGCATGGCAGCGGCACCCAGCAAGGCGTCGCAAATGGCATGTATGAGAACATCGGCATCGCTGTGCCCCAACAGTCCCTGAGAATGGGGTATTTCTATTCCGCCTAGCCATAAAGGGCGGCCCTCTGCGAACTGATGGACATCGTAGCCCATTCCTACTCGTATTTTCATTGTGAAATAGTTTATATGTGGAAAATTAACGGCGACGGCCGAAGAAATCCTTAATGCCATCAAAGTCGAACGCCAGCGATACCCGCAGAGTTTGGTCGAGAGGGTTACTGGGCGTCGTGGCTATGACGTAGCCGGCATCAATGGACAACACATTCATGCGGAAACCGGCGCCGACCGTGAAATATTTCCTGTTGCCTTGCATTTCGCTCTCATGATGATAGCCGGCACGCAGGCTGAATTTGTCGTTGTAGGTGTATTCCGCACCGATGCTCCACTGTATTTCCTCCATCTCGCCTTTAAAACCGCGTTCAGAGTCGCCGAAACTCTTGAAAATGCCGGAAATGGAGGACATGTCGTAATAATCATTACGAATACGTTCTTCATATTCTTCGTTGCTTTCGTCAGCACCTTGCAGAGGCTTGGAGGGAACGAGCAGTTTGTTGACGTCTGCAGAAATGGAGAAACGGTTATATTCATTCACAGGAATGGTATAGCTTAGACCTAGACGTAAATTGGTAGGGATAAAATAAGAATAATCTTCGCCATAATTGATTTTTGTACCGATATTACTTATATTCAAACCCCAGGCCAGCTGACACTCCCTGTTGCCCATCATGACATAATTATTGTAATAGCAGGCGAGGTCGGCTGCAAAGGCGGAACCCGGTGTGACGTTATCGTCGTAGTGCCCGCTGAGGTCTGAATACATATAGCGCAAAGCAACGGAGGCTGAAAATTTTTCACTCAGCATCCGCGAATAAGCCACATCGACAGCCAGTTCATAAGGTTTTACTGTCATGTCGCCGGCCGATACATCGCCAAGGGAGAAATAACGCAAGGAACCGCTGACGGCCTGATAATCGCCGATACGGAAATAACCGGCGGCATTAAGGAGGGCTATGTCATTAACCAATTGCCTCAACCAGGGGGTATAGTTGATTGCCAGACCGGCACGGCTGATAGTGAACGGATATTTGGCCGGGTTCCAGCTTTGGGAGTTGACATCGGGATCGGTAGCTGCTCCTATATCACCCAAACCGGCGGCACGCGCATCGGCTGCTATGCTTTGAGAGGTGACAGCTGTCATGACAGGGTTAAACTGATCTTTCAAATCATCGCCGTCATCGGCATGGGCCATGACGAAAAACAATATGAGCGGAGCGCAAATAGCTATGATTCTTTTATGTTCCATTGATCTTTTTCCTTTCTGTTATTTTCTGATGATTATTAATTTCTTTACGCTGCTTTCTGAGGAGACTCCGGTCTCAGAGACTTTGGCCCGATAAAGATAAATGCCTGAAGGCAACGGTGCTCCGTCATTGCCGGAAAGATTCCAGGGGACAACGCAATAACGTCCGCCGGTTAAGACTTCCGTGCTCCATACCTTGCGGCCGTTAATGTCCCATACATCAGTGGTGACGGTATGGTTCCCACCCATTTCTTCTGGGAGGATGGTCACAAAATTTGTTGAGTTATAAGCCGGATTGGATGTGGCATTTATGTCCATACCGTCTGTGCGTTGGTCTCCTACATGAAATGATAACGATGAGGTGCTCACATTATTGTTCACATCCCAAACGCGGAATTTCAGATGATGAGGTCCGGATGTCAGGTTATTCAACGGATAAGAAACCGTACCGCTGCTGTAACTGCCAAAGTCATAGATGAAATGACTGTTAAGTGTAATGGCATCGGCCGTATTGTTGTCTAAAATCAGTTCTATGTTGTGTCCAATACTGTTACCGGTAACATTCAGACCGATATTGTCGCTTACTCTGGCAAAGAATACAGGCGAGGATGAGGTAATGCCTCCATCGGGAAAGTCCGGTGTGTCTAAATATAGGTAGACCTTTGGCGCGATGGTATCGTTTGCTTGGCCGGTTTCTGTACCGTTAAAATAAAATTGCTGGTTTTCGCCGTTTGCTTCAATAGTGTGCCGGTCATTTACGGCATAAAGCGTTATGCGTCCGTTATCCTTCGAGTAGTTGATGTCACGCGGGACTACAAATGAAATGGAAAAAAGTCCGTTATGTACGGAGTCACTGCCTTCGAAGAGTATTTTCGTACGGTCCTGATAGGTCATAACGTTTTCACCTTTTGAATTGTTTTGGCAGATAATGGTTTCCAGACGGTCGGTAAGGGTTGCCGTAACAGTTCCGTTGAATGTTTTATCCTTTTCTCCGGCTTCGGTGTTCACATGGCCGGCAAAGCGGACTTTTTCTCCGGCTTTCATTTGCCATTTACGATTGGGGGCAATTGCTTCGCCATTAATGGAATCTACTGAAATGGTTGTGTGTGGAGCCGCTAGTACAACCGAAGGATCGCCAAGTAAAACATATTTCAACTTGTTCGTTGTGGCATCGCCTCCGGTTTCTACTAAAGCGACTTTTGCACGGCGTAATGCTTCGGAAACACTGTTGTGGCGTCCTTCGCTGTCCTTTTCGAAAAGGTAAGTGCAGTAATAGTTGTTCAATATCTCATTTCGGTCGGCATAGACGGAACGGGTGGCGCACATCACGGCAATGGCTCCGCCTGAAGGATTGGAGAGCGCGTTACGGCCTATATCTTCTTTGTCGGAATCAAAAGGGGATATTTCGCATGAGGCCATTACCCATAAAGGTAAACGCCCTTCTGAAGAAATATTGAAGTCTTCTTTCAATAATATCCGGGCATATGAAATTTGATCAGGGCTGCCATGTCCGGTGTAATTGAGCATCAGTGCTCCTTGAGACATATAGTCCTGTAATAGCTTGCGCACTTCGGGATAAGCATAGCCCGTAGCAGTGTAAGTTCTTTTATAGGCGTCCCAATAAATTTTACGGACGGAGAAACGGTTGGAAGTAGCTTTGTTAAAATAATTGATTGTTGTTTCCGCACTTCTCATGTGAAGCGTATTGTTCAAATCGTCAGCCAGGAAATAAACCCGGTTTTGCCAAGCTCCCGGAGTTTTGTTTTCGACATAGGCGATAGTTTTATCAACTAAGACATTCGCCTCCGATGTTTCTGTGCATGTGAAACGTCCTATGGCAATATCCAGTTTGTTGGTATTGTAGTTAGTCCCTTCATTGTCATCCAGCCATCCGAAAAAATCGTCAGTAACATAACTTCTTAAATTACCTATAGATAAATCGGCGGAAAAAGCCTCACGGGCACCATCACTTACTTCGAAGGCCAAGAGATAGTCGTCCGGATTTTTTTCTTGCCATTCTGCAGAAAGCATGCGGTTGTCCCATGCGCTGTTTCCAAACAGCAGTAAATAGCGGGGAATGTCGTGTGGCGATTTTGCACGGTCGTAGAGCATTTTCAGATAACGCCGGTAAGCAGAGGCATCAGGAGTTCCGGATGAGAATTCATTGTAAAGTTCACTGGTCTGCACAACGTTTACCCGAAGTCCTCTTCCGCGATGAAATTCCGCCAGACGCTTTGCGGGGGCTTTGAGTTTGTTGCTTGCCGGAATAATAATGACCATATCGGCGGCAGGGTCAGCGTGTAAGTTCTGATTGTCCACCTCACCGACAATAGTCGGGGCTGGGTAGTCTTTATTTAAATCTACCACAACAAAACGTTGGGAAGCATCATCGATATCGGCGTGTAATGTCGTGCCGCTTAATTTTGACTCAATGGCAGTCGTAGGTAAATCAGCCGTACCTATCTGCCAAATGGCTGTATTGCCGGTGGCATTAGCTATTTGCAAGGTGGCCGCACCTGACATGTTGGGCGTGAAGGCTATACCATCGTCCGTGGCACTTAAGGCACGCTGATAAGTGACGCGCAGATAATTGAGCCGTGCGGAACTGCCTTGTGAGGTCTGTATGGAAAAAATATTGTTGTCTGTAATGGCCTTGGTCTTGTAATATTGTCGTGCTTCACGGGCTATTTCTTCAGATCCATGGCGTGAGATGTTGAATTGTGCCAGTCGGTTATCGTTCACAGACAGTTCGACTGCTGTGGCTTTCATGGAATTGCTGGCGGCAATGCCTATGGCCACTATGGCGTTTTCTCCCGCAATGGCTCCGGGAGCCTGCAGTTTGTAAGTCTTGGAGTTACCAGTGGAGAAATTGTAAGCATCATACATTTCTCTACCGCCGTTATAAAAACTGGCGGCATCATTGTCATAAACCGTATAAGCTGTGACGGAAGAAATGATGTTGTCGGAAATGGTATTTGGCCGCAGTGTGGAAAAACCGGCCGGATTATTGCCTTCGGTTAGGAAATAATAGGAATATCGGGAGTAAGGCTGGTTCTCATGATACCACTGTTGTCTGGCGGTATTCCATGTCCAGCGCACAGTGCCCTCCGCAAAGAATAGCACGTCTTCCTTGCGGCGGTAAAGGGGAACTTCGTTCAAATCGTCAGGTATGCGGTTGTGGCCATTGAAAGTCCATGCCTCCGGTTGCAGCCGCCCCCCGTATCCATATAGTTTCACACGGGATATATCCTGAAAGCCCATAGCTTTGAGGTCTGTTGACGATAAACGGTAAATCCCTTCAGCGCTTACCCTGATCTTAACCCATCGGCCGGTTGCCATAACGGATTTTTCCGCCCAACGGTTGCCGGGATTGGATGTGGCGGATAAGGCGGTCCTGCCGATAGTATGATTGACCGCCAGCTTGCATGAGATGAGACGATAGTAGGTGCCGCCTTTCCGGATAACAGGGCAAAAGGAAACATCCAGTATGCCTTTTTTGCGGCTGATGCCGTAATCAGCCTGCAAGGTTATGGAGTCTGGGACTTGATGATTTGCCTGCCGGATTATTTTTGTTTCTTCGGAAGAGAGCGGTGCGAATTCCGGATACTCCAGTCTGACAATGTTTTCCAGACTATTGGTGCTTTCTGGCAGAGTTATCTCTATCTGCGTGGTGAAAAGCGGTAATGTTTCTGCGCTCACCGGATATCTTTCTGGCAATAAGTTTGTGAAGTTACTGTCTGTCGGAAGTGTGTTCTCCACGGCACGGAGTTGGATAGGGGAGCAAAGGCAGATAACTGATAGGATATGCAGGAATAAACGGCGCATGTGCTAAGAGGATGAAAGTGGTTGGAATGTTCTGTCGGTGTGTGGCTCTTTCATTTGACGTTAAAGGATAAAACCTGCGTATTGCCGAGGAAAGCGGTCAGACGGGTGTTGACTGTCGCTTTTTCGGGAGAGCACGGAAAACCATAATATAGCAGGTCGCCTTGTCGCAAGGTGTAGAAACGACTGATATCGGCGATAAGTTCTTCCGGAGAGAAGCGAGGTTGTGTCATACCGGATTTTTGTATGGTTTCCCCGTCGCGTTCCAGATGAAAGTCATATCCGGACAGAGCTTTGCTTTCTTCCGTTAAGGTGACAAATCGTCCCAGTGCGGCTGCCCCGTCAAATCCTTTTGCCATTTCCCATGGAAGAGAGTGGCTGACACAGTATTCAAACAAGTTCTGAGCCGTAAACATGACTCCGACGGTAAGGGCATCGTAATACCGGTGGGCAAAACGGGGCGATATGCTGCGTCCCAGCCGGCTGATGCGTAGCACCAATGACATCTGAAAGGTGCATGGCGATGCGAAGTCGGGAATGAAAAACGGTTTTCCGTCCTTTGTGAGAGCTGTGTCGGTGAGCGTGTATATCACCGGCTTTTCTATAATAAACGCGTCGGCATCCGTTTTATTGTATGCCGACGGGTAGTTGTTATGTATAACAAATATATTCATTGGGACTTTGTTGGAATTGGCATGCCGGACACGCTGTTCTAGGCTACGGGCGTTTGGCAGATGCAGCACGTCGGGCAGACTGCTGAGAGGACGTTTCTCTGACTGTCACAGGTTAGAACGATATGTCAAGCCCGACAGATAGATATTCTCTGAATTGGAAGTAAGAATCGCCTTCGGCACGGTTGACACTGTCGTCGAAGCGGGGATAGAGGAACAGTTCGGTGCTCAGGTATTTGTTTATCCTCAGGTTGAATGTGTTTTCCCATTCAAACAGGGCTTTCTTATAGTTGGTGAAATAGTAGATCCTGCTCCGCCACGACACGTTCTTAAACATGTTCCATGTGTAGTTGATTGTGATAGTCGAACCTATCGGGTCGAACTTGGTGTGGCGGTTTTCTTTCAGTCCGAAACTGGTTGCCAGATATTTACGGTCTACATACGTGAATTTGCAGGCTACGGGAGCCATGTTGGCTGTGAGATTGAAGTTCTTGACGTTGAGCTTGTATTCCATACCAATGGACAGGTCGCTGTAAAACGGTGACATGAAATCGGAATACACCCAGTTGTCGTTGGCTTTGAGACCTCTGTAAAATTGGGTCCAGCTCTGCAATGAAATGGTGTAATACCAATGTTTTGTGGCGCGGAGTCCCAACTTGTTTATCAGGCGTATGAGGTCGTCGTTGGCTTTAAATTTGTGTTTCTTGTCACTGGGAGAAGTAATGAATCCGAGTTTCATTTCCAGCGAATTGTTCCATTCTACTTTCTGTTTGTTGTTGTAGTTGGCTTCCACGTAAAACCGCGACCACCAGTTCATGTTGTTCTCGCCGCCCTTGTACCAGTTGTCTGACACGTGGGTTTGAGCTATTTTCAGTCCGAACTGGGTTTTTATTTTCCAAAAGTTGGGCCGGCGTACAACAATGTCCCAGTCATTAGGGAAATAGTCATTGTCATCGTTGGCAGCGGCAGGCGCTTTTTTCGAAAGGTTCACTTCCGGCTTGATGTCCTTGGCTATTTCCTGCACTTTAGCTTCGCCGGTGTTGCGTTCGTCATAGCGTACCACCCATGGCGTTGTAGCATAAACATAGTTCAAGGCGTCATAAACGGTGCTGACCAGAGTGTCGGCGTTTGTGCGGAGGGGAATGTCCGGATTTTTCAAAGCCATGGCCTGTCTTACTGGAGCTGTGAAGAAAGTGGCGGGCGAAAATACCGGGTAATAGTACGGATTGGACAGAGTGTCGCTACCGGTGTAACGCCATGAGGCGAAGCGGTGCGATAAGTTCAGAAGGGAATCGGAATAAAGTTGCGCAATTTTTGCCACACTGTCGTTCAGGGTCTGCTTGGGTATGGAACGCTTTGAGCGCTGTGCCGAAACCTCTGGAAGTGATATGGTTACCATCAGGAGCAGCGTGGCTATGGCTGTCTTTTTCATAAAGTGATTACTTCTTGTTACACAATAGGTTTGGAGTATCGTAGTCCTGATACAGGAAAAACTGTTCCGCAGAATTCGGACAGCTTGCCGGTGTGTCAGACTGTAGTTTTGTCTTAGCTTATGCAAAGATAGTGCAAAAGTAAATGTAAAAGCGTTAATCAAAACTTTTTTTAAGATTTGAGAGCGGTATTCTGTTTGGGCACCTTTAGTCTGATTTGGATTTTCTTGAAAAAATCCGTATCTTTGCATAGCTTCTTGTTATCAGGGGGCAGAGACAGGTGTCGTAGGGGCTCTGCGATGAACGTCTCTTGTATTGTCACATTCTCCCGGACCTTTGAGGGGCGCGGGCTCCGGTGAAAGAGACGGGGAAACTGCCGGAGAAGGACTCCGGATTCACAGTAAAGAATAGTTTTAACCGGCGGGCAACGGATGTGTCGCGACGGTTAAAGATGTATAGCGGATGCTCGCACTACGTATGTGCGGGCATCTTTTTTTTGTGTTCTTTCGGACTGTTTGAATGAGGCTTTTGAGCTTGAAAAACAATACTTTCTATAAAAAATCCCCGTATTGCAATTTGAATTTCCCGTATTGTAATTTTTTCTTCAGTATTGTTGTTGGGTTTAGGTTTCTAGTAGTTTGTACTGTCAATGGTGGCAGAGATTTAGAAAGTTTTTATAGGGTGAATTGTTTAATAATATATAAATAAATATAAAATACAGTTTTTTGTTTGTGAAAAAGTGTCAGATGCTCATGTTACTCAAAGGACGGTGTCATGATTGGAGGTGAAACGCTCAAGAAACGCGTTTCCGCTGCAATTAATATGGTACAATATTTTGCCTGTCAGACATTTCTTTGTATTTTTGCTTCGATTTTCACAAAACCGACTCTTAATAAAAGATATGGAACACCCTTCTCTGCTTATGAATTCTGCAGCAGACAATATTCGCGTTTTGTCCGCAGCGATGGTGGAAAAAGCTAAATCAGGCCATCCCGGCGGTGCCATGGGCGGCGCGGATTTTATCAATGTACTCTATTCTGAATTTCTGGTATTCGATCCCGATCAGCCTACGTGGGAATGTCGCGACCGTTTCTTCCTTGATCCCGGTCACATGTCGCCGATGCTTTATTCGGAACTGGCTCTTATCGGACGCTTTACACTGGATGAGCTGAAACAGTTCCGCCAGTGGGGAGCTCCCACTCCCGGTCATCCCGAAGTGAACTTTGAACGCGGAATAGAGAATACCTCCGGACCGCTCGGCCAGGGACACACCTATGCCGTGGGCGCGGCCATTGCGGCCAAAGCCTTGTATGCACGCACGCAGAATCCCGGGTTTAAACGTGAAAAGATTTATGCCTATATCTCCGATGGCGGCATTCAGGAGGAAATATCGCAGGGCGCCGGCCGAATTGCCGGACATTTGGGGCTTGACAACCTTATTATGTTCTTCGATGCCAATGAGATTCAGTTGTCTACCGAAACCGTTGCCGTTATTTCAGAAGATACGGCAATGAAATACCGGGCTTGGAACTGGAATGTCATTGAAATAGACGGTAACGATTGTGAGCAGATCCGTGCGGCTCTTAAAGCCGCGAATCAGGAAACGGCACGGCCTACCCTCATCATCGGTCACACCATTATGGGAAAAGGAGCCCGTAAGGCCGACAATTCCAGCTATGAGCGCAATTGCTCCACGCATGGGGCACCTCTCGGAGGCGAGGCTTATGTGAATACTGTCAAAAATCTTGGCGCGGACCCTGACAACCCGTTTGTCATCCGTCCGGAAGTGGCTGAAATGTATGCCGGACGCAAGGAGGAACTGCGGGGGATGGTGGCTACTTTAAGAGCCGAAGAGGCTGAGTGGGCCGCAGCTAATCCGCAAAAGGCGGAACAACTGAAAAACTGGTTGGCCGAAAAACTGCCTGAAATCCCTTGGGACAGCATCCAGCAGAAACCCAACTCGCCGACCCGCAATGGCTCTGCAGTTTGTCTGGCCCTTCTTTCAGAGTATGTGCCCAACATGATTGTCAGTTCGGCCGACCTCTGCAATTCTGACAAGACCGACGGCTTTCTTAAGCATACCACAAATATTACCCGCTCTAACTTTGCCGGCGGTTTCCTGCAGGCCGGTGTGTCTGAACTGACCATGGCATGTCTTTGCATTGGTATGACACTCCATGGAGGTATCATTACGGCCATGGGAACATTCTTCGTGTTCTCTGACTATATGAAACCGGCTATTCGTATGGCCGCTCTCATGGAACTTCCTGTGAAGTTCGTCTGGACGCACGATGCTTTCCGCGTAGGCGAGGACGGCCCGACTCATGAACCCGTAGAGCAGGAAGCTCAGATTCGTCTGATGGAAAAACTCAGAAATCACAGCGGGCTTGACAGTGTGCGTGTGTTCCGTCCGTGCGACGTCCATGCCACAACCCAATGCTGGCGTCTGGCTATGGAAAACCGTCAGACCCCCACGGCACTAATCTTCAGCCGTCAGAATGTAAAGGACCTTCCTGCCGCAACGGACTATAAGGGAGTGGAAAAAGGGGCCTATGAAGTTGTGCCGGAGACTGATCCCGATGTCATACTTGTGGCTTCTGGTTCAGAAGTCAGCACCCTTGCCGAGACAGCCGAACTGCTTAAAGCCGATCATATAAAGGCGCGTGTTGTGAGTTGTCCCAGCGAAGGACTCTTCCGCCGGCAACCGGCCGAGTATCAGGAAGCCCTCATTCCGCGTAATGCTAAAGTCTTCGGACTGACTGCAGGCCTGCCTGTAACGTTTGAAGGACTTGTCGGCGGGAATGGTAGAGTTTATGGTCTGAACAGTTTTGGATTCAGTGCTCCTTTCACCGTTCTCGATGAGAAATTGGGCTTCACTCCGGCCAATATCCACAAAGAAGTACTTAAGTATTTGGGAAAAGAGGTATAAGTAGAAAAATAAACTGAAACCTTTTCAAAAGAAAACGAAAATGAAACCAATAGGATTAGCAAGCGACCATGCCGGTTATGCCTTGAAGCAATATGTCAGACAATATCTCGATGAAAAAGGGATAGCCTATGAGGATTACGGTACGTACAACGAAGATAGTTGTGACTATCCCGATTATGCTCATGCACTGGCCTGCGGGATGGAGAACGGTGAGTGTGAACGCGGTATTGCTATTTGCGGGAGTGGCGAAGGCATTTCCATGACACTGAACAAACATCAGTTTATCCGGGCGGCTTTGGTGTGGATGCCCGAAATAGCCCGGCTTACCCGTTTGCACAACGATGCCAATGTGCTCGTAATGCCCGGCCGTTTTATTTCCAATGAAATGGCACGCGAAATAATGGATGCCTTTTTCAATACCTCTTTTGAAGGCGGACGTCATATCGCCAGAATTGAAAAAATTCCGGCAAAGATTTAAAAAGGCGGACGTTCACTTCGTCAAACCAACTGAAAATTATATCTTTGCACCCGATTTCGCAAAAAATGAAAGTTTAACACATAAATAACTATAGCTAAGATGACTAAAGCAGACATCGTTAATTCTATCTCTGACAAGACTGGTATTGATAAAACGACTATTCTGAATACAGTTGAGGCTTTTATGGCTTCTGTTAAGGAATCGCTTGCCAAAGAGGAGAATGTTTATCTCCGCGGCTTTGGTAGTTTTATCCTTAAAAAACGTGCTCAGAAAACAGCGCGTAATATATCTAAGAACACGACAATTATCATTCCGGAACATAACATACCCGCATTTAAGCCGGCAAAGACTTTTATGCAGGAAATCAAATAATCAATTAATTTATTAACCGTTAAAAACATAAAGCTATGCCCAGCGGAAAGAAGAAAAAAAGACATAAGATGTCTACGCACAAGCGTAAAAAAAGACTGAGAAAGAACAGACATAAGAGCAAGTAAGCGCTCCTCTGTCTTCACTAAAGACAAATGTGCCAATACGTAACACGTACACTGGTCTGTGCGATTTGCTTATTGGTACATTTTTTACATCAAAGAAACCTGTCTGTAAGAATACCGGTAATCAGGTTATTGGGATTTTTAAATGATAGGGGGACTAATATTATATTTTGAATGATACAATGACTAGCGAAGTAATTGTAGATGTCCAGCCGAAAGAAATATCCATTGCACTTCTTGAAGATAAAAAATTGGTTGAATTTCAAAAAGAAGGGCGCGCGGAGCATTTTTCGGTAGGTAACATTTATTTGGCCAAAGTCCGGAAACTTATGCCGGGGCTGAATGCGTGCTTCGTGAATGTCGGACATGAACGGGACGCTTTCTTACATTATCTCGATTTAGGGACGCGGTTTCGTTCATTGGAGAAATACCTGGAACTCTTGGGCGACGGAAAGAAAACTGTAACGCCCAATAAAGTAACCGGACTGCCGGTTCTGGAAAAAGACGGTAGCATACAAAACACTTTAAAGGTAGGTCAGGAGCTGTTAGTACAAATAGTCAAAGAGCCGATATCTACTAAAGGGCCTCGCCTGACTTGTGAGTTGTCTTTTGCTGGAAGATTTCTCGTTCTCTCACCGTTTAGTGACAAAATATCCGTTTCTTCAAAAATAAAAAGCGGTGCCGAGCGCACGCGTCTGAAACAACTTATTCATAGCATTAAACCTAAAGGGTTTGGTGTGATTATCAGGACGGTGGCTGAGGGTAAAAGAGTGGCTGAACTGGATTCCGAATTAAGAATACTCCTGAAGCGCTGGGAGGACGCCATTGAAAAAGTGCGTAAGAGCAGACAGAATGCGGAAAAGTTACCGCTTGTTTGTTATGAGGAAACCAGCAGGACAGTCGCACTACTCCGAGATTTATTCAATCCGTCCTATGAGAACATTTATGTTAACGATAAGAATGTTTTCAACGAAATTTATGATTATGTGGGCTTAATTGCTCCCGATAGAAAGCAGATTGTCAAATTTTATAGCGGAAATGTTCCTATTTTTGACAATTTTTCTGTAACCAAACAAATAAAGTCCAGTTTCGGACGGACAATAACCTATAAGCATGGTGCTTATATGATTATTGAGCATACGGAAGCCTTACATGTTGTGGATATAAATAGCGGTAACCGCTCAAAGTCACCGGAAGGGCAGGAAGTGAATGCCTTGGATGTGAACTTGGGAGCGGCGGACGAATTGGCCCGGCAACTCCGGTTACGCGATATGGGAGGCATTATTGTCGTTGATTTCATCGATATGGCTTTGCCTGAAAGCCGGCAGAAACTTTACGAACGCATGGTGGAAAATATGCGGAGCGATAGAGCCAAGCATAATATTCTTCCACTTTCTAAATTCGGACTCATGCAGATAACCCGTCAACGGGTTAGACCTGCCATGGATGTCAGTGTGGAAGAAGCCTGTCCCACTTGTGGAGGTAGCGGCAAGATAAAGTCCAGTCTGCTGTTTACAGATGTGTTGGAAGACAAGATAAATACGCTTGTCAACAAACTAGGTATTAAGAAAATCCGACTTCACGTACACCCATTTGTTGCTGCATATATTAATCAGGGACTTGTAAGTCTCAAGCGCAAATGGCAAGTGAAATATGGTATGGGACTGAAAATTATTCCCAATCAGAAACTTTCATATCTTGAATATGTTTTCTATGACAGTAATGGAGAAGAGATAGACATGAAAGGTACAAATGATTTGAAGTAAAAGGTCACGTGCCTTATTGGTAAAACGGAGATGTGTATTTATTGATGCATCTCCGTTTTTTTAAAAAAAGAGTAATGCTTGATGTATTTTAGGCCTATAGGAGTTTTTTATTACCTTTCTATTGCCAGATTGCAGTATTTTAAATAAATTTGCGGTGTCAGAATTATATAATCTGTAACATGTAATAAAAAAAGAAACCTAAAAGTTTTGTCATTCAGGAGTTGGTATTTTCATTCTTGAATAAGGTTTTTATTTTTAATTATTACAGGTTATAATGAGTTTGCAAGTACAAAATCTTACCTATATTCATCCTGATAAGGAAGTTCTGTTTCATAATATTAGTTTTTCTGTTTCTGCAAATACGAAGTGTGCTGTTACAGGGCATAACGGTAGTGGAAAATCCACACTTTTGCAAATAATAGCTCATCGGTTACAATCAGCATCTGGTGCTGTTATTTGTGAGAGTGAGCCTTATTTTATTCCTCAACTTTTCGGACAGTATGATTCTCTGACGATAGTAGGAGCTTTAGGTTTTTCTGAAACAATCCGAGCATTACATGCTATCTTGGATGGAGATGTTACCGAAAGTAATTTTATATGTCTTGATGATAAGTGGGATATAGAAGAGCAAGCTATGGCTGCTCTCGATAAATGGAATATCGGGAATATTCCATTGAGTGCAGCATTGAATGATTTAAGTGGGGGAGAGAAAACCAAAGTGTTTCTAGCCGGAATTTCGTTGCACGCTCCAAAACTCATTTTAATGGACGAGCCGACCAATCATTTGGATTTGAAGGCAAGGGAAAAGCTTTATGAATACATTCGGCAGTTCGCCGGAACATTGCTTGTTGTCAGTCATGACAGAACTTTGCTTAATTTAATGTCGGCTATATATGAAATGTCGGCAGAAGGTATCCGGTTCTATCCGATGAATTATGATGCATATAAAAGCCAAAAAGAGGCGGAACTTCACTCTAAAATGGAACTATTGGGTAATCGGCAGAAAGAATTGAAGAAAGCCCTAAAAGAGGTACAGAATGCCATGGAACGCCAGCAAAAGCATAATGTACGTGGGGAAAAGTTGAATAAGAAAAAAGGAATTGCCCGTATAGCTATGGGAAACCAACAAGATAGGGCAGAGAAAACAACGTCCAAACTGAATAAAGTCCAGCAAGATAAATTACAGACGATATATTCTCAGATAAGAGACATAAAATCATCTGTCATCAATACTGATGCTATGAAAATTGATTTTTATTCGTCGGATCTCTATGTTGGTAAAAAGGGGTCAAGCCGAAATTCCGGTGCATTTGTT